>DBXQ01000003.1:0-533 GCA_002309955.1 Bacteroidales bacterium UBA1208 | reverse complement strand
TGCTTCCAGGAGACCTACGACCCCGTCGAGTATGCCAAGTTCCACCCCGCTGGCACCCCCAAAGGCGACTATCTCTACCGCCTCACCTGCATGGACCGTGCCCAGGAAGGCGGCATCAACGATGTAGGTATCGGCGTCCTCTTCGGCCTCACCGACTACCGCTTCGAAATCCTCGCCATGATGGAGCATGCTCGCCACCTTGAGGAAGACTATGGCTGCGGTCCTCACACCGTAAGTTTCCCCCGCATTGAACCCGCTGAAGGCACCCCCTTCTCCTTACCCGAGAACCTTCCTCACCCCGTTAGCGACAAAGACTTCATGAAGATAGTGTCCATTATCCGCATCGCCATGCCTTACACAGGCATCATCATCTCCACCCGCGAACGTCCCGCCATGCGTGACCAGTTGGTCAAATACGGCGCCAGCCAAATCAGCGCCGCTTCTGAGACCAACCCTGGCGGCTACGATGCAGGTGAAGGCAGCATGGATCAAAGCGACCACCAGAAAACCGGTGCCCAGTTCACCCTCGGCGA
>DBXQ01000018.1 GCA_002309955.1 Bacteroidales bacterium UBA1208 | reverse complement strand
GCCAAAGAGTCCAAAGCGGATCAGCTTAAACGTAAACACCGTGCCATCATGGATTATGACTATTTTGTGCAGACTTATTTTTCCCACTACTGCACCGACAAGTTTACAGGAGAACTTATCCCTTGTGCTCGGTTCCACATAGAAGCTGCGAATTATATCCGGGACAACCCACAGTTGCTTGCTGAATTTATCTGGCCACGTGGACATGCCAAGTCCACACACATGGGCGTATTTACCCCCATGTGGCTCAAAATTCAGCCGGTGCAAACGCTTCACTGCCTCGCTCTCGCTGGCAAGTCAGAGGACAGCGCCATTCGCCTCCTTTCCGACCTTCAAGCGGAGCTACAGTTCAACCAGCTTTATGAACACGACTTTGGTAAACAGTACAAAGCCGGCTCCTGGGCGGTGGGTGAGTTTACCACACAGGACGGTGTCTCTTTCCATGCCATTGGCCGCGGACAGTCACCCCGTGGTCTTCGCGACCGCCAGAACCGACCGGACTACATCATTTGCGACGACCTCGACGATGACGAACTCAGCCGTAATCCTGCCCGTGTGGAGGCAGCCACCGAGTGGACCCGTGAGGCTCTTATGGGCACATTCGGCGCGGAGGGTGGCCGCTTCATCATGGTGGGCAATCTCATTAGCAAGTGTTCCATCCTGGCCGAAATAATGAAAACGCCGGGAGTTCACGTCAGCCGTGTCGATGTTTATGACAAGGATGGCAATCCGGCATGGCCCGAATATTGGACCAAAGAACGCATCGAGAAGAAACGTATTCAGGTAGGTTTTCGCGCCTTCCAAAAGGAGTATATGAACAACCCTATCACCCTCGGTGCAGTGTTCAAAGCTGAGGATATTGTATTTGGGAAAATGCTTCCACGCCTCTCCCAATATGTCCAGCTCATCTGTTATACTGACCCATCTTGGAAAGCCACCAAGCAAGCCGACTACAAGGCTACTGTGCTCGTTGGCAAAACCAAGACCGGTGAGTATCATGTGCTCAAAGTCTTCGCTGACCAGACCTCGGTCTCCACTATGATTGAGTGGTATTACACTATAGAAAAGTATGTTGACGGACGTGTGCCTGTCTATTACTATATGGAGGCCAATATGCTTCAGGAACTTCTGCTCGAGGAGGTCCGCAAACAAGGGGAGGCTCGTGGCCATATTATCCCCATCAAAAAGGATAGCCGCAAAAAACCTGAAAAATTTGCCCGTATTGAAGCAATGCAGCCTCTCTTCGAGCAGCACCTGGTTATATTCAACCAGGACGAAAAAGACAGTCCCGGTATGCAGGTGCTCGTCGAGCAGCTGCTGGCCACCGAACGCGGCAGCCGTATGCACGACGATGCCCCAGACGCCCTCGAAAGCGCTATCTGGATGATTGACCGCCGCTGGAGCCACAACAGAGACAATATAAAATCAGTATTTCCACAATCATCCAACAGGAGATTTTAGTTATGTTTATTTCAAAAGAAGAGATTAAGACCCATCTCTACGACTACCAAGTCGACCAGATTACAGACAATGACGACTCCATTGTCACTTCGGCCATTGACACAGCTGTGTCCGAGGTTAAATCATATCTTGCCAACCGTTACGATGTGGACACCATTTTTGCCGCAACTGGAAGCGAACGCTCCGCCCTCATCGTTGAACATGTAAAGGTATGTGCCGTTTATCACCTGTTACTTCTCTGCAATGTAGATGCCATTTACGAACGCTACGAGAAGGCATACGAGCGTAGTACCAAATTCCTCCAACAGGTGGCCGACGGGCTCCTTTCGCCTGACCTGCCATACCTGCAGACCGGAAACGGTAGCCCTACAGGAACAATCCAACTTAAGTCCAATCCAAAATTCGTTCACAGTTTTTAAGCCATGTCAAAGAAAAACAATAAGCCCCCCAAGCAAGTAAGGGCAAGAGAGAAATTTATTGCAACGGTACTGAAAAGCCGTACACCTATTGTACACCGAAAGGATATTTCGGACTGGCAAGCTGCCAAACAGTCCGCACTGCGTGTGGACAACCCACGTTTTGACCGTCTGCAGGAACTGTATGACTACATCATGGATGATGCCCATCTTGCCTCGCAGGTACAACTCAGAAAAAGCAAGGTGCTGCGTTCTGAGTTTGCCCTGGTAAGCGAGAACGGAAATCCGGATGACAAAGCCTCCGACACCATCAAGGGCATGCCGGCTACCAGACGGTTTATTGAGACCATACTTGATGCGCAACTTTACGGCTACAATCTTGTGGAACTCAACCCACAACCGGACAACCCCGACCCGCTGGCTCTCGCTTTCATCGACCGGCGGCACATCGATCCGCGTTCCGGGACTTTGCTCATCGACACCTCCGACACCTCTGGGATAGAGTATCGGAAGCTGCCGGAATATGGCACCTATATCCTTGAATTCCGTGGGGAGGGGCTTGGGTTGCTTGACAAAGCCGTTCCACATGCCCTGTTCAAGCGTTTCGCGCAAAGCTGCTGGAGTGAGTTCTGCGAGGTGTGCGGTATGCCTCCGAGGGTCATTAAGACCAACACCCAGGACCCGGAACTGCGCAACCAGTATCTGCAGATGCTCTCCAATTATGGCAGCGGTGCCAATGGGGTCATCGACATCGACGACGAAATGCTGTTTGTGGCCACCAATGCCTCCAACGGGGAGCCTTACGAAAACCTCATACGACTCTGCTCTAATGAGATTTCCTTGCTAATCAACGGGGCTGTGCTGGGTCAGGACACCCGCTATGGCAGCAACAGCAAGGAACAAACCTCCACCGACCTGAACGATGAGATTGTGGAGTCGGACATGGCAACTGTGGAAGTGGCCATGAACACCATCGTGCTACCCGCCCTCGTTCAACTGGGGTTCATCCCGCAGGGTCTCCGCTTCAAGTTCCAGGAACAGGAAGACTCCGCCCAGCTCTTCACACAGACCATGCAGGCCGCACAATATTTCGACATCGACCCGGAATGGGTGAAGGAGAAATTCGGCATTGAGGTGACAGGAGTCAAGACCTACGGCGGCCTTGGTGATCCAGGCGACGGAAACAACCCCAAAAAAGGCGCAAAACAAGGCAACCAGGGCGACGATGATAATAAAGGCGGCAAACGGTCCAAGCAAGACAACAAGACGCGCCAGAACGCATATTTTCCCGAGTTTGACCCTTTCGTATAAGGGCTGGCGAAACCAGCCCGCGCATCTTTGCGACCTCCGCCCTTGACAGGCTCTACAACATCGACAATCCGGAATCGCTTAAAGAGTGCTTAAACACCTTTCTAACGGCGGTTAACGGCTCTTATGGGCTGGCCAAAAAGACCAAGGAAGAGACCTTGATTGATGGCATTCTTGCAGACGACCGACCCATATCCCCAGAACTGTTCCGGAAGTATGCCGACAACCTCCGCCGTGCGGTGGACGCTGTCCATATCGATGACGAAGACCTTTCCGCAAGGTGGCATGCTAATGTCAGCCGATTTGCGGCATACAAAGCCTACCATGCGACAAACGAAATACGCCAAAAGGCGAAAGAAGAGGGCGGGGATTTGGCTTTGCCTAAAGCCATCCTGCACAAATACAACCGTTACCAGGCTGCAGAGTACAACACCGCTGTGGCTCGTGCCAGAACCGGAAAACAATGGCAGCAGTTTGAGGAAGAGGACAACCGCCGGTTGTTCCCCTGCATCAAGTGGCTGCCGTCCAGATCGGCGACTCCAAGAGAGGAACACATGCCGTTCTACAACCGGGTATGGCCGAAAGACGACCCATTCTGGCTATCCAACCAACCGGGCACGCTGTGGAACTGCAAATGCGATTGGGAACAGACAGACGAAGACCCCACCGATGGCAACCCCACCAGCCGCATTGTTAAGCCGGGTCTTGATGAGAACCCTGCCACTTCTGGGCAGATATTCACAGACACAGCCCCCTACTTCAAACGTGCACCAAAGGACATCAAGATAGATGATAAGACAGCGTCCGAACTACCAAGCCTGCAAAGCCTTGTAAGCGTCAATACAAAAGAATATAGACTTGATTACTTCAGTACTGAGGGAGGGTTCCTGCAGACCAGCCGTGAACGCATCAAAGAAGGGCAGAAGAACAAGCAAGAAATAGAAAAGTTCGGCAAGGAGCATAGTATGTGCAGAACGCTTGCCTCCAATGACTTCAATGTCACCTACCGCACATCGGTTTCCGGGAGTTACGATGTTACTGTCAACGGAACCCCTGCGGACCTTAAGCAAGTGGGTAGTTGGAAACAAATTAGGCACCACGCATCGAAAGCAATAAACCAACAGCATGCAGACATTGTAGTTTTTGAATTTCTGTCTGAATCAAAGGAATTACACCTTGAGTTATTCAAAGTCAAAAAACTGCCTTGGATGGAAGGCAAAAAGATAATGTATTATTTCAAAGACAGACCACATGACATACACCACCTATAAAATAGGAAAGCCCGATAAATCGGGCTCAACATGTGGCATGAACCTTGCGGCACACGCCTATTTAGAGACTGCAAAAATACAAAAAATATCATAGCAAACACACAAAAGAGAATTTTTTTTTGAATTTATGACAATCCAAGACTTCAGCCACCATCTGAAAGACCTCGAAAGGGAACTGCAACTGAAGCTTCAGCGCGACCTGCCAAAGAAGCTGGGCAACCTCGCCGTGCGCATGTTCAAGGAGAACTTCCAGAAGGAAGGCTTCTTCGGGCGAGCATGGAAAGAGGTGAAGCGACGCATTATGGGAGCCAAGGGGGCAGCCGGGAAACGCAAAATCCTAACAGGCCCGACCGGGAACCTCGGACGATCCATACAGTACACCCCTCACGACGGATATGTGGTGGTTCACTCCGACCTTCCGTATGCCGAAGCCCACAACGAGGGCACCTCCAATGCAGGGCGTTCACATAACGTCCGCATCCCGCAACGTCAGTTCATCGGCGAAGACCCTAAGCTGACCGCTGCCATAGAGAAGAAGATCACAGAAGAAATCAACAAAGCCCTTAACAAATGAAACAGATATTCCTCGAAATCCAGGACCGTCTTGCCGACAAAGTGCCGGCACTCCGTTACATCGACAAAAACTGGGGACAGCTCAATATCCCGCAGCCGCCGGTGCAGTGGCCATGCTGCCTGATAGACCTTGACAGCATCGAATACTCCCAGGCCGCCCAACTCACCAGGCTGGCTAACGCCACCATCATCCTCACCATCGCCGACCAGCACACTGTCCGTTCATCAGGCAAAGCCTCGTCAAAAGACGATGCCTACGACATCCTTGATGTGATGGGGGACGTGATGGAGGCTCTTGAGGGGTGGCGTGTTCCGGACACTACCCAAGCCCTCACGCGCTCGCACATGGCAAAAGCCTTCAGCGACAAATCCTACGACGTCTATACCCTCACTTTCACCACCGCATGGGTGGAGCAGGTAACAGAAGAGGGCCAGACCGTTAAGGCCTCGCCCTCCATCAATGTGCGTCTTAAACTGCCCGACTAATCGTCAACAGAACGTGCCACTGCCTTCAGCGCTTCTATCAGCTGGCGGACATCGAACACCATATTGGCATCTTGCTCGTTAGGCACCTGCCCGTCGTAGCCAGCCAGCAGTAACCCCACATAGCGCCACAGAACCTCTTCCAATATCACCGCCAGGGACCAAGGGTCTATATCACGGGTCAGCAGTTGCTCAATCATACTTAAATCATACTTTTTCATCGCTCACCTCCTTCCTCTCCTAAAATGTTCACAAGGAGCTGTTCGGGGTGTTCCTCCGGTTTCATCCTGGTTCCAAGGTATTCGGCCAGCACCCGGGGTTTGACGCAGTTGAGCATCGCAAACAGGTCTTCGTTGTTTATCCAAAGTTCCATCTCGCCATCATGGTCGATGGCCTTGGTGTATTTTATGCGTATTATCATCGCTCACCTCCTTCCATAAAGTCAAGGCTCAGCTGGGACAGTTCGAGATAGTAGTTGCTCATACGCTTGATGTCGCTCCTGCGTCCCTTGCGGCGGTTCTCATCGGCCAGCGGGGTCAGCAGCTTCAGGGTGTCCATCCCCATCTTGTTGCCACGCACCACGCACATCACGCTCTTCTCGCTGATTCCCCTCTCATCGGCCACCTCCCGCACATCCGATTTTCTCACCCATTTGCGCAGCTCGTTGTAGAAGCTGCCCAGCTCGCGGCTTCGTGCCCTTGGGGGGATGGATGTCTGCTTGGGGGTCGGTAAATCATACCGACCCGTCTTCCTGATGGAGGGCAGCACCTCGCCGGTTACCCACTTCCTGAACGCCTTCGCCTCCGGCTTGCGGCTCTGGAAAATGAGATTGTACAGGCCGCTCTCGTTGACTGCTGTCATTGTTTGCTTTCCACCAAGGGTGTCCACTACTACGGGCCCCCTTTCGTCATCATCTAATCGGCTCACCGCATTAAGATGCTTTTCGATAGATAGTGCTTCGCAAATGTCCTTTGCGACAAACCAAGGCTCTCCGGCTATGGTTTCTACCCTCACAATTTGGTTGATGGGCTTGAAGGTGAAGGTTTGCATTGCGGTCTCTCCCGCTGTCTGATTGTTTTCTGCCATTTTCGAGATATTTTAGCAGTTGCCCGAATCGGTCGGGTGCCGGCGGGCATAAAAAGAAGGTGCCCGCTACCCGTTGCTAAAGCTTCTCGATGGCTTGGTTGGCCATTACAGCCATACCACGGGGCGAACACCTGTATCATCGTCACCGCCGGGCATAAAAAAAGCCCGACGTGCAGCGTGGGCGGGTTCAACCGCCACCGAGAATAAACTTTAGCGCTGCAAAAGTACACAAATTTTTGATATGTCCAAACATTTTTTTCATTTTTCAGCAAAAAGGTCTCCTTGGTTGGGGTCTTTCCACTTGCCGTGCTTCTTTTCCTCGGCCTCCAGCAGGCTCTCAAGCCTCGGTGTGGAGATAATCACCATATAACGCGAGTAACTGATGTGGTACACCGGATAGATGTACTTGCGCCACACCCCCTTGTAGGTGGTCACGTCGGGGTCGTAGTGCCTGTTGGTCTCCTCTACGATGGCCTTGTAGTGTCTCAATATGTTTACTCGGTTATATGCCATAGGTCATAAATTATTTTCCGTACGGTTTGTGGTTGAGGACGGCATTTACAGAGCATAGCTCGTGGTTGAACTGGCGTTGCAGCTCTTCGATAACACGCCTGACCAAATAGGTTTTGAACTCATCGCCACCAACAATGAATACAACATGGGGATTGGTAAAACGCTGCATCAGCACGTAGGCTTCCACCGATGACAATCTCAACGTGTAATCCGTTTTCTCAGGCTTATACATATTGACCAGCCTGAATGCAAGGTTACTCATAAGGTCGTACATGGGAACCAAGGCCACATCATCTTCTTTCACTGTTGCGCACACACACATGGTAAGGAAGTGCATTGCCTCCAATTCGTTCTGGTTTAGTTTCAGTTTGAATCTGTTTTTCATCTTATCCGTTTTTAATGGTTAGTCCAAGGCATTCTCGGTGGTGATACTGTAATAGTTGTCATTGAGGGTTCTGCCCATTGTCACGGTACCGGCACACACCAGGTCGTCCATCGCAGCGTTCATGTCAATCATCACCCGCTCCGCAAGTTCCCTGCCGGTGACATGCACCGGGAACCGGTTTCCTTGGTGTTTCTCGCTCTCCACCTCGTGAAGTTTCTTCAAAATGTATTGTTTCAATTGTTCTTCCATGATTGTTTGGTTTAACTGTTGAATTCGTTTTCCCAGCGTCGCT
>DBXQ01000101.1 GCA_002309955.1 Bacteroidales bacterium UBA1208 | reverse complement strand
CGTTCTCCCATCGTTCTCCCATTAGCAAAGGAGAACTGAATGTAAAACGATGGGTGAAATGACGGTGAACGGGCAAACCTTGGGCCGCGACACGCCTGACCTGTCAAAGAGCGGCGACGGCACACGCTTTGAATGTGACATGCCTGCAATCGGAAGACGGATGTACACCGCCTGAACGAAAGACAACTGTGGCTATTACTGAACGAAAAAAGGCTGCAGACGGTTTTCCTGCAGCCTTGTATTCATGGACGGGGAATTCCCGTCGAAGGTGACAACGTTGTTTATTCCGAATCTGTTTCGGGTACCAGCGAAGTGTAGAGTTGGTACAAATCGCCGATAATCTTGTGTTGGGAAAAATTCTGGCACTGCACCTTCCCTTTCTCCACCAACTGTTGGCGCAGGGCTGGGTCTTCAATAATCCTCTTGAGTTGGGCGGCGATTTCGGAGGGGTTCTTGGGGTCGGCATACAAAACGGCATCGCCTCCGGCCTCAGGCATAGAGGAGACATTGGAGGTCACCACGGGCGTACCGCTGCACATGGCTTCGAGAATCGGGATACCGAAACCTTCGAAAAACGACATATAGGCCGACGCCACAGCTCCGGCATAGAGGGCTGGGAAGTCCTCGAAGTCTGCATCTTTCAAAATATGGACACGTTGGGTGAGGTTGTGCGACCTGATGGCGCTGGTCAAGGTGCCTTGGTATCCGCCGTGGTTCTTGCCCACAATGACAAGGTGCACATCGTCAGGCAATTCAGTCATTGCCTTCACCACAGCGACTTGGTTCTTGCGTTCTTCGATGGAGCCGACGCAGATGATATACTTCTCGGGAAGGTTGTATGTTTTGCGGACATATTCGATATCGCTGTCGGGGATGGCATTCCAGAACATGGGGTCGCACGACTGGTATATGACCTTGATTTTTGACTCGGGGACGTGCAAGTATTCTATCAAATCGCGTTTGGTTTGCTCGCTGATGGCCACCACGGCATCGGCTATGCGGCACGAATGGCGCTGTTTGATGCGATAGACCATGCGGTCAAAGGGTTTGTAGAATTCAGGGTAGCGCCAAACAATCAAGTCGTGCATTGTGACCACACGTTTGATAGAACGCGGAATGCCGTGAGGCAGTTCGTGGCTCAGACCGTGGAAGATTTTCACCTTGTCTCCACGCAGATGGACGGTAACACCGAAACGCCTCCATATGTCGGGGAAGAAACGGTCGATACTGGAAGGTATTCGGGTAGAGATATTGGCGAAGCCGGTGAAATATTTTGCATATTCGCCCGTGATATGGGGCGAATAAAGAAAGGCACGGATGTCTTGATGTTCCTGTGCCAAGCCGCAAATAAGGATACGGCTGTAGTTGCCTAATCCCGTACTATTCTGAAATGCACGCTTTGCGTCGAATCCGATAACCATAACTCATTCCATTTTGAATTTGCAAAAATACAAAAAAAAAACGTATCTTTGCATTTTCAATCAAAAAAATATTATGACTGCCATCTCTGCCGTAATTATCACACAGAACGAAGAACGCAATATAGGACGTTGCCTCACCTCTCTACACAAGGTTGCCGATGAAATCATTGTTGTCGATTCGGGTTCGACCGACAACACCGAGAGCATATGCAAAAAGTATGGAGTACGGTTTGTTCATCACCCATGGGAGGGCTATTCAGGCCAGAAGAACTATGCCAATAGTCTTGCCACCCAACCCTGGATCCTCAGCATCGATGCCGACGAGGAACTTTCGCCAGAGATGTGCGATACTCTCATACGTCTTAAACAGGAGGGTTTGCAGGAAAATGCTGTTTACAGTATGAACAGACAAACCAACTTCTGCGGGAGCTGGATAAACCATTGCGGCTGGTATCCGGACTATAAGATACGCCTTTGGCCGAGCGGGAGCGCCACATGGGTGGGCGACATCCACGAGGAGGTTCAGTTTAAAGGGGAGCCTCAGATAATACACTTAAAGGGCGCTTTGCTGCACTATTCGTATTACGAGATTGACGACCTGGCGCGTCGGCAGCCCCGGTATTATCAACTCGGAGCCAAGACCGCTTTTGACGCCGGCAAACGGACAGGCTTTGCCGCTGTCGTGTTCAAGCCACTATGGACTTTTGTACGCGACTACCTGCTGCGGGGAGGTTTCAGGGATGGCAAAGCAGGTTATATCCTGTGCCGCATGAACGCCCACTACACCTTTATGAAATATGTCACCCTGCTCGAAATGAAAAAGAACGTTTAAGAATGTGTTAATGCGTTAATGTATTAATGCGTTAATGTGTTAATCGGATTGATGAACAACCACAAGATGCTATGCAAACAATAATAACAACGAACTATGCCCGAAATAAACGATAGCAACCGGAATCTGTTCAGTGGCTACAGCCTTGAACAGAAGCAGCAACTCTACCAAGCCGCCACCGAATTGTTCAGCGAAAACAAGCGCGACCTTTTTGACCGTTTGGTGCTGAACCGGACCCGCCATATCTGTGTGGTGCTTGAAGACATTTTCCAAGCCCATAATGCCAGTGCCGTGCTCCGCAGCTGCGATTGCTTCGGGGTGCAGGATGTCCACGTAATTGAAGACAGGAACCATTATGCGCCGAATTCGGACGTGTCGATGGGGTCGGACAAATGGGTGGATTACTACAAACATCCCAACATATTGCAGACTTACGACGAACTGCGGGCGCGAGGCTACCGCATCGTTGCCACACTGCCTCACGAGAACGATACACTCATCACCCAGTTGGATATATCCCAACCCACAGCCTTGGTGTTCGGCACAGAATTGACAGGGCTGACGCCCGAGGCCATTGCCCATGCCGACGGATACGTGAAGGTGCCGATGTATGGGTTTACGGAGAGTTTCAACATCAGTGTGTGTGCGGCTTTGTCGCTGTTCTGCCTTACCGAAAAGATGCGGTCAGACCCTTCCATTGCCTGGCAACTGAGTGCCGACGAGCAAATCACCCTCAAACTATACTGGGCCATGCAGGTTATTCGCGACGGCCGCCATGTGATGGACCATTTGCGACAAAACCTATTCGGCAACCAATAATGCCAAACAAGGAAGGCATTCAGTAAATCGGGAATCCGTAATCAGAAGACATGAAAATCCTCATCGATCTCAGCATACTGCGACATCCCTTCTGCGGTCTTGGACAGATAGCACTAAACTATGGCCGGTGGTATGGTATGCATGCAAAAGGTTTGTCCGGCAAAGCTGATATCACACTGCTTGTACCGACGAGCCATGTGGGCGCTTTCGGCGACGGGGTCAACTACCTTGAGACAAAGACGATCTACCGTTTTCTGCCCCAATTGCTGCCCTCATTCGACCTTTGGCACTCCATCCATCAGTTCTCGCCCTTTCGCCCACCGAAAGGGGCAACGAGGATACTCACTATCCATGACCTCAATTTCCTGTATGAGAAAACAGGAACCAAGCGACAGCAGTATCTCAACAGGTTGCAGACAGAATGCAACCGCTCTGGGAGCATCTGTTTCATTTCCCAGTTTGCCCGGGACTCGGCACTGCGGCATCTGAACCTGGAAGGGAAACAGCTCCAAACAATCTACAATGGTGTCGAAGACCTGACCGAAGGACCGATGCAGAAACCCAAAGGTATTGACATGTCGAAACCGTTCCTGCTTTGCATCGGGGTGGTGAAGAGGAAAAAGAATGTCCACACCCTGTTGCCGATGATGGACTTGTTGCCGGAGTACAACCTCATTGTTGCAGGCAACGATACAGACTCCTATGCCCGCGATATCCACGACTTACTGCCCAATCACCCCAATGTGCAGATGACCGGAGTTGTGACTGACGAGGAACGGCGATGGCTCTATGCCCATTGCTCTGCACTGGTTATGCCGTCGCTGAATGAAGGGTTTGGTCTGCCCGTGATCGAAGCCATGCAATGGGGCAAGCCTGTGTTTGCCTCGCAACATACCAGCCTGCCCGAAATAGGGGGCAAGCATGCTTTTTATTTCACCGATTTTACCCCTACAGACATGGTTGACACCATCAACCATGGGCTTGCCGCTTTCACACCCATCAATGCAACAGCTGAAATCGAATATGCACAGAAATTCAGCTATGACACGCACATGCAACAGTATTGGAACCTATATATTGAGATGCTTGAGAAGGCCGGAAAGGGTTGGACAGTTGAAGGATAAAAAACGGGAAAGGCCTGTGCACCCTTAAAACACAAAACCTTCAAAATGCGATAGCGAAAATATTTTTTTCTCAAAGAGAGTGAATATCACAAAAAATTAGTATCTTTGTAGATTGAACAAAAAGAATAATAACATTATAAATAACACGATATGAAAAAAATACTTTTTTTTGCAGCACTCATGGTAATGAGTCAGACAATGGTATTTGCCCAAAAAGAACTTTCAATTAAAGAGGCCAATGTGCCTGTCAGATTTGTAAAAGACTTCCAAAGCCAAAACAAAGATGCGCAGGATGTGTCATGGACTGTCACCAGCGACAGCGTATATTATATGGCTACATTCACCAACACCGACGGTGACCGCCAGGCACAACGATTCTCAAACCGTGGCACGGAGACCCGCTATTTCATAGACCCACAATATTATCCCCATGCCATTAAGGACACCGTTGCCAACAGATTCCCTTCCCACAAAATCACCTGTGTATACATCCGCAATCTGAAAGGCAAGATGACCTACCAAGCTCAAATTGCACGTATGAAGGGTTTCCTCTTCTGGAAGAAACAGACTGAGATGAAGACGGTTTCGTTTGAGACCGATGGCAAGATGATTGAAGTTGTCGACGAACAATAACAACACTACCTCAAAAAAGCAGAAGTGACATACCCCGTAGAGATATGTCACTTCTGCTTTTTTTGAGATTTGAGCATCCATTTAGAAGTCATCTGAATGGATGCTTTTTTCTGCACGCGAATTGAAAAAAAAATGTTTTAATTAAATATTATCATGAAAAATAGTATACATCGTAGTTGTTATATTGGCTGGGGTTATTACCAACCAAGCCGTGGCGCAGCCTGAGATACGATACCCCAATCCAGCATACCTGCATTGGGAAGAACCCTGTGATCTTGCATACAGATATAACAGTGGAGGTGATGGACATGTTGGGCAGCGTGATGCTGTCGGAACGGTACGACGGCAATGCGCAGTCGGCAACAATGGATGTGAGCAAGCTGGCACAGGGCAGCTATGTGGTGAAGGTGAAGACAGAACGGGATGTGACAACACAGAAACTGATAGTGGGTGTTGGGAATTAAGGAGACAAATACTAATCTGACATAAACCACTTCATCACTTGATATTATTGTTACCATGTCTCTGTAGTTTCTATATCCAATACAAGTCCTCACATTATTTACTTGCTTCTCTGCAAGTATATATGCCTTGCCTTTTTGATAAAGCACTACTCTGTCAAAGTATTCTACAACACATCCATTAGGCACTAAACATCCAGATAACACTTTCTTACTCTGTGTTTTTTGTGTAATTTTTGTTGAATGGGAATTGACGTAGAAGAGAAATATACCTCGGCTAATCCTGTTTCATTTCTGAAGTTGACATTTAGAAATCTTCCATCTTTTAACCCAAATCGGTCATTAGAGATTGGGGGGGGTATTATTAGTTGGGGCTTCTTATTATATACCAAAATAGAGTTGACTTGAAGGTATTTTAACTTTTTTTATTGAATGTTAAGGAAATTTATTACATTTGCAATTGAATTGATTATAATGCCCATTTTACAAACTATTAAAAATCAAAATTATGAATTGTAAATTACTACTTTTTTTATGTTTATCTATGTGCTTGGCTGTCGATAATGCGATGGCAAGTCATGTGGACGAGGCGAAAGCCCGAGAGGTTGCGTCACGATTTATTAGAAGCAGTCAACTAAAGACCAATAGGTCTTTTGAAGGGAAGATGACTGAGGTTGCCAAGTCGGCATCTTATAACGAATTCTACATCTTCTGCGGGTCTGGCAACCAAGGGTTTGTCATTGTCAGTGCCGATGATTGTGTACAGCCAATTTTAGGCTATTCCGAAGAGAGCCTATTTGATGTAGACAATATCCCTGATGTAGTAAGGTGGTGGTTGGACAGGTATGAGGAAGAGATAAGACAATGCCGTACCACTTGCCAGCCCGACGAACGGATAACCCGCCAGTGGGAGCGGCTGCTCACCGATACGGAGAGCAAAGACCCGACCGTCGTCCCAGTGGTCGGACCGTTGATTACAACACGGTGGGGGCAAGGGGACTATTCGGTTCCTACATACAATCTGTTGTGTCCTCACATTGATAGAAACAATACTAGTTTTTATGCAGCGACTGGATGCGTCGCCACTGCTGGAGCACAGTTGTTGAAGTATTGGGAGTATCCACTGTCGGGCAGGGGACAGGAAACATACAGGGTGAGTGGCGAAAGTAACAATTTCGCCCATGTCGAGCTGTCTGCAGATTTTGAAAATACTATGTACGATTGGGCAAACATGCCTAACTCCTTGAATACCGAAAGCACTGATGCCCAGATTTTTGCTATTGCGACATTGATGTACCACGTTGGTGTCGCAGTTAATATGACATATGATATTATGGAAAGCTTTGCTATTATCTCATTTCATTATGGTAATTATACCGGGCCAACTTTGATTGGTGCATTAAGAAGCGTTTTCAAGTATAGCAACACTGTACGTTATGTTGAAGAATCACAATACGACAACGAGGAATGGAGAGCTCTGCTAAAAAATGAGCTGAATGCGGGAAGACCAATGGAATACGATGGTGGTTCCCATTCGTTTATTTGCGATGGATACGATAGCGAGGACCGATTCCATTTCAATTGGGGGTGGAGAGGACTCTACGACGGCTATTATGCGATAGGGAGTTTGAACCCTGAATACGGTCGTTCGTATAATGATTGGTGCGGGGCGATAATAGGCATACAGCCTCAAGAAACTGAGGTACCAGAAGAGGGACAAACCACTATCACAGTAGCACCTAACTATATCTCGGCAGGCCAGACGAGGGGGACGGGCGTTTACGAAAATTATGAGTCTGTATCAATCAGTGCAACGCCAAAGTTGGGTTTCCTGTTAGCGAAATGGAACGACGAGGTTCGTTATTCTTCCCGAACATTTATTGCCTTAGGCGGTAATGTTCAGTATACTGCCTTTTTTGAAGAAGACCTTGACAATCCTGCTATCGGATACGGTTCAGGCTCCTCGGATGGATATTACCATCGAAACATACCTACTTCCCAAAAATGGGGCATCAGGCTTTCCCCCGACTTCATAGCCAATGCAAACGAACTTACTGCGGTTCGAATTAGAAACGAACAGGCGACAACTTTGTCGCTCTATGTCTATTCTGGCGGTACCACACCCGACGATGCCACCCTTATCTATTCTCAGTCCTCCATCAGTTTTCCATCAAGTGGCATGAACACCGTTGAACTGTCCACCCCTGTATCCTTTGACCCCACCCAGCCGCTATGGATCATTTTCCAGGCTGAGGGTGCCTCGTCCCTTACTTATAATCAAAGTGACGGATTTAGCGAGGCAATCGGATGGATTTGTAACGATAACGTATGGGAGCAAAGCGAACAATACCCTATACAAGGCATTTTCAACCGTCTGCCACATGCTCCTGTAGAGAATCTTCAGGCTACAGTATTGAACAATGGCAATGTGCAGGTGGCGTGGTCGGCTCCCACGTCGCTCACTCCTATAGGCTATACCATTGCCCTGGGAACTATCGACGACCCGTATTTGATGGATGCCATTGATGTGTCTTCGACCTCGCACACCTTCACGATGGACGAGAGTGTCACCTCGTTCCGTACAATCACACCGTACCATCTGGTCAGTAATACGTCTTACCGTGTGTTTGTTCGTGCCCGCTATGCCAATCCGTCGGGCGGTGAATATCACGGTCACTGGAGGGAGGCGGAATTTTCCGGCACCTTCCGCTACAGTCAGGACAGTTGTGTGATTGTCGCCACCGCTGCCGACGAAACAACGGGTATTGTTACGGGCGGTGGCGTATATTTGCGGGGAGAGATCGTCACCATAGAGGCAATCCCTATGATAGGTTATTACTTTGAAGGATGGAACGATAACTATGGTATTCCTTTTCGTACCTTTACCGCTACGACAGATGCAGCCTACACCGCCATCTTTTCGCCCCAAATGTATGAAATGTCGGTCGTCTGTGATGAAACTCGAGGCACAGTGGCGGTGGATGGCGTCACTCCGACAATCATAAACGGAAGGACCTACTATCCCGTCTATTCGACAATAACGTTGACAGCCACGCCATTTTCTGGATACCAGTTTGACCGATGGAGCGACGGCATCACTACCAACCCCCGATATATAACCCTATTGTCCAACTTCGAGGTGGGTGCACAATTTATCGTCGACGACAATAGCAAGGGCTACCACCTTTATCCAAGCCACAACCAAGTCGGGGTTCATACACAGCAGGCTGCTCCCTTGTGGATATACGACATGTTGGGTCGTTGCCACTATTCGGGTCGGATCGAGCCGGAAAACATAACTACGGTTAAGCTGCCTCGAGCCGGTGTGTATCTGGTCAAGATAGGAAACCACGCCCCTGAGAAAATAGTTATCATGTAGTGAATATATTTATAACATCAGACTACTATGGAAAACAGAACATATATTTCGCCCCGCATAGTGACAGTGGCATTCCGTGTAGACCAAGGCTATTATGGCTCAGTGAAAAATTCTACACAGAATTTAGACGAGGTGTTTATCCGTTTTAATAATAATAACGACCAAGGGCGGTTCGGAAACGACCAACTCAGCACTCTTGGCGATAACTATAACTTTTTTGGAGATTAGTATTATGAGACATATTTCCTATTTCAAATCATTGTGTGCATTGCTCCTTGCCAGCATTGTTGCCGCAGGGTGCCAAAAAGACGAAACGGCCGTTACCCTGAAAGCCATCACAGAACATCTAAAGAGCGCAGATAAGAGCTATATCGACAACGACCGCTTCACTTGTTGGTCGAACGGTGATGTGGTGTGGATAAATGACAACAGTTATGCTGTGAATATTGCCGATGGGGAATGTACCATCAGCGGCATACCTCGTAGCGATGCTGGCTACGTTGCCTTCTATCCCGCCAGCTTGGCCACAGACAACACTGTGGCAACAGGTTCTGCTATCACCAATCTTTGCCTGCCAGATGTCTATACCTATCGAGAGGGGGAGGTTCCAGTGGTGATGGCTGCTTACTTAAATTCGGCAACAGGAGCCATTGCGTTTCATAATGCCTGTATGGTCTTACAATTGAACCTATATAACAATCATACCTGTTCCCTTCGTATAGCCTCCATACGCATCAGCAACACCCATGCCCCCCTTAGCGGCATGTTCCAAATTACAGGTTTGAACGGCGACGTCCCCGCGTTATCGGCTCAGGGCGACAACCGTAAAAACATGAGTGTAAAGATAGACGACACTTCGCCAATAACTATTGCCCCTGGCGGTAATGCGACGGTATATGTGGTGCTGCCTCCAACCGACGCATACCCCTACAACAGGTTCACTGTCGAAGTTGATGCCGTCGACCCATCATCGTCGGGCAGCAACTTTACACTATACCAGTTCACACACCGACAGTCAGACAACGCTATAGGCTGCTTTCCGCGTAACATGTTGGTACCTATCAATATCCAACTCGACTCGCCACATACCGTCACCCTAAAGGGACAGGGAACTGCGAACAACCCATATAAGATTTCCTCATACGACGACCTCGCTGCCATGGAACGATTGGTGAATATGGGTTATGCACCTATTGGTGCGTCCTGTCAGCCTTTTGCCAGTGCTTACTATCGGATGACAAACGATATTGATGCAGGGGGGAGTCCCGCCCTGCATCCCATCGGCACGTACGCGAACAACTTCACAGGCCATTTTGATGGTGACGGAAATCATATTGATGGTTTGCACATCGAGGGCGATGAATGTGTAGGATTATTTGGGTATATCAGCCATGGAGCTGTTATCAGGCGCCTTGAACTGTATTGTATCTATCTGACAGCAACCGATCCGAACACCGTCTTTGCCGGCAATGTCTGTGGTCATGCTGATGGTGCCACAATCGACAGGTGCCATTCATATGCGATGGATCTGACGTGTAGTGCTGCCAATGCATACATCGGATATGTGGTTGGTGAGATGACGGGAGAAAGTGGGTGTAAAGGTGTTGTGAGTAACTGCTATTCGGGATATGGCCTTATGGGAGTCAGTATCCCCCAGGACAATAATGTGTATTTCTTTGGAGGAGTGGTGGGGCATCTGGTTAACAGTACGGTTGTCAATGCCTATATTACCGACCTCTCGTTTGTATACGTTCCGGATAGCTATATTGGAGGCATCGTAGGATGTGCGGACGGTGATTCCTATATAGTCAACTGCTATGCCGGATATGTCTATTGGCTACAGAGCGTAGTGCAGGGCAAAACCGCCGACATCTGTGCCGTGGTTGGCAGCCAGTGCCATATCAACTATTGCTATTATCACGAAAACCTCTTTTCCGTTGGTGCACCGCCAGTTACTAATACGCTCAACAATCTTAAATATATTAGTTACCGACAGGCCGCAGCCGAACCATCCGGAGGACGCATTACGCTAACTGACTATTTACAATACTATGTTGATCGTTGGGGTAATTCATTCAGCACAACGTTGTGTCCTTGGAGTGACGAGTTGGATAATTTCGACCCCGAATCACCAAATCTAAATCCTGAGCAAGGCCTCGGACCGTATTTTTCTATTTAGCCCAAATTGGTCATTAGGTTTTTGAAATTAATCGTTGATCCGTTGATATGTTGGATGTTGATATGTTATGCGATTCTCTCAACTTATCAACATCCAACATATCAACATTCGTATTCCCTACGGGGTTATAGGTCTCATGGATGGGACTTTTGAGACACCCTCTATTGAGAGTCTGTCTCGCCGAGGCAGCGTTTGGTGAGTGTTTCATAAGTGGACATTCATCATGGAGAATCGTCTATATGAGGGAAAAGCCATATAGGTTAAATAAAACGAGGGTGTCTCAAAGATATGGGACACCCTCGTTGGGTACATTCATTGTTTTGATTATTTGTCGGACACAAAAATCAAAGTTTATTCTACATTCAATAGGTAATAAGTCTTTTTGCCTTTCTGGATGAGGATACTGCCACAGGAGAGGATATCTGCGGAAGTGAGACGACAGTCTTCTCCGACCTTTTGCTTATTGATTGAGATGGAATTTTGCTTCAACTCACGGCGTATCTCGCCCTTGGAGGCGAACATGCCTGTTTCGGCAGCCAAATCGATAAGATTGACACCTTCGGAGATGGTTGAACGTGCAACGGTAAACTGAGGCACGCCCTCGAAGACGGAGAGCATTGTGTCACGGTCGAGGCTGTTGAGTTGTTCGGTGGTTCCTTTGCCAAAGAGGAGTTCGGAGGCAGATACAGCCATGTCGAAGTCACGTTGAGAGTGGACACGGCACGTGATATCTTTGGCCAAGGCACGCTGAAGAATGCGTTTTTCGGGAGCCTCGGCATGTTGGCGTTCACATTCTTCAATTTCTTCACGGCTGAGGAGGGTGAAGATACGGATATAGCGTGCTGCATCGACATCGGAGCAGTTGAGCCAGAACTGATAGAATTTGTAAGGACTGGTCTTGGCAGGATCGAGCCATACGTTGCCACCTTCGGTTTTGCCGAATTTGGTGCCGTCGGCTTTGGTGATGAGCGGACAGGTGAGGGCATAGGCTTCACCGCCTTCCATACGACGGATAAGCTCAGTGCCAGTGGTTATATTGCCCCACTGGTCGGAGCCACCCATCTGGAGGCGACAACCTTTTGTGCGGTAAAGCACAAGGTAGTCGTATGCTTGAAGCAGCTGATAGCTGAATTCAGTAAAAGAGAGACCCGTTTCGAGACGTTTTTTTACGGAGTCTTTGGTCATCATATAGTTTACCGTGATATGCTTACCTACGTCACGGATGAAATCAAGAAAGAGGTAGTCTTTCATCCAGTCGTAATTGTTGCAAATTTCAGCACCGTTGACAGGATTGTCAAAGTCGAGGAATTTGGCCAACTGCTGACGGATGCAGTTGACATTGTGCTGGACCTCATCGACGGTGAGGAGTTTGCGTTCTGCCGCCTTAAAGGAGGGGTCGCCAATCATACCTGTGGCACCACCGACAACGGCAAGGGGTTTGTGCCCTGCCATCTGAAGGTGTTTGAGGAGCATGATGCTGACCAGATGGCCGATATGGAGAGAGTCAGCTGTAGGGTCAATACCGACATAGGCGGTGGTCACCTCTTTATTGAGTTGTTCTTCAGTCCCTGGCATAATGTCATGAATCATGCCGCGCCATTGGAGTTCTTGTACAAGGTTTGTTTGCATCGAATAATCAAATAATATTTATGGATGAATATGAAAAAAGAGGTACTGAGAGTTGCCAGTACCTCTTTTTCTATCTAATTGTTTTTATCTTACAACCAATTTCGAAGTGGCTTTCTGGCTTCCGATGACGACGTTGACCAGATACATGCCGTGAGGCAGTGACTGGCAGTCGACAGTGTGGGTATGGACACCTTCGGTAAGGCTGCCGAGATTCTCGGTGTAGACAACCTTGCCGGTGATGTCGTAGATATAGACAGAGGCCTTGCCTGCTTTACCGACGGTCAACTCCATAGTGGCACGGTCGACAGCTGGGTTGGGATAGAAGCGGACTGCATTGTCGCTATTGGAGATGACAGTGGGGATGTCGAGATATACGTCGGGAGTGACAATTTCGTTGGTGTGGTCGACAACATAGGAGCTGTCCATGAAGATACCACGTCCATAGGTGCCGAAGTACATGGCTTTGCTCCATTTGGTGCGGGGATAGACATAGAGGACTTCGCTAACACCGTCGTGGCCTACATGTTTAATCATAGGATAGTCGTAGGTGACCTGGTACATGCTGGTGACGGGAACACCGCGGAAGTCGCCATACTCGGTCCAACTGGGAGAAGTAAGGCTGGAGGATTTGAACACACCGTCTTCGGTTCCGACATAAAGCTCACCCTTGGTGTACTCGACCATGGAGCTGAAAGCAGGAATGCTGGTGGGAAGAGGGATGTTGCGGATTTGGTAGTTGTCGGAAGAAGCATTGTCAATGCAGACCACATTGGGAGCGTCATTGTTGTAGCCATCAAAGGTAAGGATGATGCAATCTTTGCCTGCACGAGGATCGACAGAGATGGAAGAGATACGACGGCCAAACAGGTAGTCGGTACCATTGACTAAGATGGTGTCGATAACGGACACTCGTGTGCTAATTTTATAGTTAAGAGCATCGCGGATTTGAGGAACGCTCATATTGTAATCGACACTATTGAGGCCACGGACACGAGCGATGAAAGACTGATTGAGGGTGTCGTTCTCAACAACGACAAAGACGCAGTCGCCATCGTTGGAGATGGCAGTATAACGGACATAGGTGTGAGGATTGAAAACGCCATTGATACCATAGATATGGCTCCAGAAACGGGTCTCGTTGGACTGGTCGAAGACTTTACGGAAGTCGTTGGGGAACCAGCAGTAGGAGACATTGGTGTTCTGAGGAAGATCGTTCTCGACAGTAACAGCAACCATACGGCTGGCATAGGGGACATGAGTTGTCTGAACCAGTTCGTCGCGAACAATGAAGTTATGGTCGAAAACGTGATAGAAAGGATAGGATGCATGAGCGGGAGAAACAATCATCATGGAGTCACCGGCCTGGATGCGGAAGTTATGGGAGAGGTCGTGACGGACACCATTACGTTTAATGAAACTCAGGGTGTCAATGACAAAGGTGAGACTGTCGTTAGCAAGAGTATTGTTGTCAGTCTCCCAGAGATAAATCTGACCGATGGCGGGACCACCTTCAATAAGGTCGGACATGAAAGCTACGTCGCTGGTCCAAGTCTGGGTGTTAGACCAGTCGGAATAATCGGAATAAGCACGGCCAATAGAAGCGTTGGATGAGGAGACAAAGATGTTGCGACGGACGAAAGGACGATACTGCATAAAACGAGATGCGGCCACCTTACCACCATCATTCTTCCAGAGGATATTGGCCATGTGGTTCATATTGGTGCCACTGGCATCATACCAAGTAGTGTCATTATTACCACCATCATGCTCAACACGAGCCTCGATAAATGGGCATGCATTGCTATTGGCACCGCTGATAATAGAGCCATCGGGAGAAACAGCAATACCATTGATTTGGACATTGTTCAAACCACGGCTGTAATTAACGAATCTACTGGCATTCTGGTCAACAAAGACGCCACCATCTGTAGCGATTACATATTGTTCAACGAAGCCGTTGATTCGGTCATTCCAGTAGACAAGAGGAACAATTTGATGAATGCCGGAGTGAACAAACTGACGATTGGAGTATACATATGCCATATAATCGCCGACATTGAGTTGGACCTCGTTGGATGTGAGCATAGTCCATTGATAGGGAGAATTCTCAACATAGCCTTGACCGACCCAGATGTTGGCACCAGCAATATAAACTACCGAAGGGTTGACCGGACTGACAGCAAGAGCGCCAGAGGTCTTGGCGGTGGCGACAGAATTAAAGGGGGTAACGGTGGATGAGGTGAGGAGGATCCAAGAATTGGTGTTACGGGTGAGATAAAGACCCTTCATTATGCCATTGGAATTGCAAGCCATAGCGTAGAGATAGCTCTCATCGGAGGGGGCAAGGGCGAGGTCGATATAGGCAGTGCCTGCACCAAAGCCCTCACAACTTCCGGTGATGTTGACGGGTGCGGCAGAATTGATGACATCGCTGATTTTGTAAAGGCCGCCTTTACATGAGAAGAAAGCACGGTTGTATTGCTTGGAAACTACAACTGAACGAATATTACCATCGAACACCTTTTGGGGGGTGGCGTTCCAGTCGCTTACTTGACTAATAGCCCAACGGAAAAGGCCTTTAGGTGTAGCGACATAGACATAGGTGACACCTTGTGCACTCATCATAGCCATGGTATTCACGGAAGCGAAATCGGCATCCAGATTGAGGCCAGGGTTGGTCTGAGCGAGGCGGGTGAAACCTTTGTCGTTCATATTGAAAAGGAACAGACCACGGCCAATGGCTGCCATTTTGTTAAGGTTAGATCCTTTAGCATAATAGCTTTCGCCAGTAGCTATGAGGATGATGCTGTCGTTGACCTTAAGCATAGAACTAATGGGCAGGGTAAGCTCTTTGCCATCCAAATAACAAGGTATATATTTCCATATATCTTGTTCGGAGTTGCCACGAGTATACAAACCGCCTGTGGCAGCACCTGCATACAACGTCTTCAGAGAGTCAACCGTCGAACTTGCATTTGTGACAATAATAGAGGTGACACGACCACCGATATTATCGGGACCGATTTCGACCAATTTGTTGCTTTGAAAATTTGCTTTTTGGGCTGTAGCAGTGCCTGCAAGACAGACGCAGAAACCCACAATCAAGCCGAGAAGTACTTTTCTACTTTTCATAAGATGTTAATATTTAATTAGATATTTAATTTTCATTTTAGTCTTTTAATTAGCAAAGATACATTTTTTTTCAATAATAATAAGCTTTTCGTGCTAAAAAAACAAAAAAAGTATTTTTTTGGCAATAAAAAAAATGGGGACACGTTATCAAACCAAAATTTTGAAAGAGGATTGTTCTGTCTTATCTGCAATGTAAGTTCTTCGTCAAACATAAGCGGAACGAATGAGAGAGAGAATTTATGGTTGATATATGATTAAATAAAAAATATATGGAAGATTTTGTCAATATCCAAGAACTAAATGAACGTATAGCACGAGAAAGTGCTTTTGTTGATGCATTGACGCTCGAATTGAGAAAGAATATCATCGGACAAAAACACATGTTAGAAGGGTTGATGATTGGGTTGCTGAGCAATGGCCATATCCTATTGGAAGGTGTGCCCGGTTTGGCAAAGACTTTGACCATCACATCTCTTGCAAAAGCCATTGATGCAAAATTCAGCCGAATACAATTCACCCCAGACTTATTGCCCGCAGACTTGTTGGGAACGATGATATACAGCCAGAAAACGGAGACATTTAATGTTAAAAAAGGTCCCATATTTTCGAATTTCATTCTTGCCGATGAAATCAACCGCGCTCCAGCCAAAGTGCAGAGCGCATTGCTTGAAGCCATGCAGGAACGCCAAGTGACCATTGGCGAGAACACTTTCAAACTCGAGGAGCCTTTCCTGGTAATGGCCACTCAGAATCCCATTGAACAAGAAGGCACCTATCCGTTACCCGAAGCCCAGGTTGACCGTTTTATGTTGAAGGTTGTGATATCCTATCCTCAAAAAGAAGAGGAACGCCTGATATTGCATCAACAACTGATGGGAAACAATGCTGGACAGCATCCTATACTGACGCCTGCCGATATACTGAAAGCCCGCAACCTTGTACGCGAGGTGTACATGGATGAAAAGATTGAGAATTACATAACTGATATTATCTTCGCCACCCGTTATCCCGAGCAATATGGCTTGACGAAACTGAAAGGTCTGATAAGCTACGGGGCATCACCCCGTGGAAGCATCAATCTGGCACTGGCTTCCAAAGCGTATGCTTTCATGCGCCGCAGAGGGTATGTGATCCCTGAGGATGTACGTGCCATGGCCATGGATGTTTTGCGTCATCGCATTGGTCTCACCTACGAAGCCGAGGCCGAGAATGTCACAAGCGAAGAAGTTGTGAACGAAATCCTGAATCGTGTGGATGTTCCCTAATGGGAATAATCAACACTCAATGCTGGAAACCTTATTATCTATAAACTGGCGCTCATGAGTGCCTCGTTTGGTAATAATTTATCACCTGCAATGAGTCATGGAACAAAATAACGACATACTAAAGAAGGTACGAAAAATAGAAATCAAAGCACGAGGACTATCAAGGCAATTGTTTTCGGGCGAGTACCACAGTGCTTTCAAAGGACGCGGCATGGCGTTCAGTGAAGTGCGGGAATACCAGTATGGCGATGATATCCGCAGCATTGACTGGAACGTCACCGCGCGCCTACACCACCCTTATGTAAAAGTTTTCGAAGAAGAACGAGAACTGACCGTAATGCTACTGGTAGACGTAAGTGGATCGAATCGGTTTGGCACCCATCACCAATTCAAAGAGGAGCTGGTGGCCGAGGTGGCAGCCACACTGGCTTTTAGTGCCATCCAAAACAATGACAAAGTGGGTGTAATTCTGTTCAGCGACAGGATTGAAAAGTTTATCCCACCCAAGAAAGGTAGCAGCCATATACTCCGGATAATCCGTGAACTGATTACCTTTAAACCAACCAGCAACGGCACCGACCTTTCACAAGCTTTAGGCTACTTCTCCAATGTCATAAAGAAACGCTGCACAGCATTCTTATTAAGCGATTTCTATGACGACAACTACACTGATGCACTGAAAATCGCATCAAGCAAGCACGACCTTGTGGCCATCCGAATAGCTGATGAAAGAGAGGTTCGCCTCCCGGATCTTGGGTTGGCTAAATTCTACGATCCCGAGACTGACGAAACCATATGGATTGACACTGCGGACAAGACCATTCGTCACGATTTCGAAGCACGCTATGCCAATCATGTAAACCGTGTGGAGGAATCATTGCAGAAATATGGCATAGACAGCACCATCCTCTATACCGGCGAAGATTATGTGAAAGAGTTGAAAAGACTATTTGAACAACGTTCAGGATCTGTTAGCCGACACGGGTAAAAGGATGCTCCGATGATCTGAAGAACTTCAAAAAGATTAACACAAATAATGAAGAAAACATTCATCTTACTATGGATCTGTATCACCTGTTTGGTGGGGAAATCTGCAGCACAAGACGCATCAGAAGAAAGCCAAATGAGATACCACTATAGGCTGGATAGCACAACCATTATGATTGGCGACCAGACGACCTTGGCTATTGAACGGGATGCCGTCTATCCATCACTCGACGAACTGACCAACAATGATATCATTGCTATCAAGCAATGGATGGACACTACTGACGGAACACTCTACACGACGCTGACGAGTTTTGAAACGGGTGAACATTGGCTTCATATTGGTATCGATTCGATTATGCTGACAGTGAACGATGTGGCTAATGTTGACACCACTACTGCCGAGATACGCGACATCGCCAATATAATGAACCAGCCCTATACTTTCGGTGAAATTGCCAGGGTAATACTATATCTCTACATATTCTGGGCTATTATTATTGCTGCTATACTCATTTTTATTCGAATCAAGCGACACAAGCCTCTCATCAGTTTGCCTCAGGCTCCTCCTCTTCCCCCGGACATACGTGCACTGCAAAAGCTTGAAGAGCTGAGACAGCAACAACTATGGCAACAAGACTTATTAAAAGAGTACTACACCGAGTTGACCGACACCGTGCGTGTATATCTTGAGGAATCATACAATATTCCCTCAACTGAAATGACTACCGACCAGACCCTTCAAGCCTTCCATTTGTGTTGTGGATACACAGAAGAGAACGCTTCGAGCTTAAGCCAAATACTCCAAGCTGCAGACATGGTGAAATTCGCCAAATCGAAGCCACAGCCTTACCAACACGATATGGCACTCAATCAAAGCATCAACTTCGTAAAGAACACTGCATCACTGAATCCACACCCCGAACCAAACACTGAAAGTGAGGAAGAGGACACAACAACAAACAATTCCAAATCATGAACCACATCACATTTGCCCATCCATACCTTCTTCTATTGCTACTCGTTATCCCCTTGATGACAGTGTGGTATGTGTTGCGCTATCGTAAGCAGAAACCGGCACTTCAATTTTCAAATATCACCTTGTTCAAAGGAGTGCACAAAACATTCCGCCAAAGAGCATACCCTCTTCTCTTCATACTGCGCATGGTAGCTGTGGGTGCAATCATCGTGGCACTCGCCAGACCACAAAGCATGCTTAGTCGCCAAGAGATGAAAGTGGAAGGCATTGACATTGTTCTAACCATGGACATTAGTGGCAGTATGCTTGCCGAAGATTTCAAGCCCAACAGACTGGAAGCTGCCAAGACTGTGGCTTCCGACTTCATCAACGGACGTAAAAACGACCGTATAGGATTGGTTGTTTTCTCGGGCGAAGCATTTACCCAGGTACCCCTGACAATCGACCACAATGTTCTGCTCAAGCAACTTTCCTCTCTCAAAAGCGGCATAATAAAGGATGGGACAGCCCTTGGCGACGGTCTCGCCACTGCCATCAATCGTATCAAAGACAGTGAAGCAAAAAGCAAAGTCATTATCTTGCTCACCGATGGTATCAACAACCAAGGTGCCGTTGACCCACAAAGCGCTGCTGAGATTGCGGCACTATACAATATTCGGCTCTACACTATCGGTGTGGGGACAAAAGGTATGGCTCCATACCCTGTCCGTGACCCTTTTGGAAGAATACGATATCAAAACATACCTGTTGAACTTGATGAGACCCTTCTAACCCAGATGGCTGAATCCACTGTGGACGGACAATATTTTCGAGCCACAAACAAGAAATCGCTCCAACAAATATTTGACCAGATTGACGAAATGGAAAAGAGCAAGATTGATGTCACCCAATATGCTCAAACAAAAGACGAATACATGGGTTGGTTAATTCTTGCCGCCCTTGCCCTCCTGACTGAAATACTTCTTGGGCTGCTCTATTTCCGCAGTACACCATAAAAAGAATACGCTAATGTGGGAATAATCATAACACTAACATTCAAAAAAAGATGATACAATCACCTTATTGCAATCTATATTTTTTTTAGCATATACTTTAAAATGATACATTTCGAACATCCTCAGATACTATGGCTTTTATTCATAATACCCCTTTTTGTGGGATTATGGATATGGCTTCTCTTCCGCAACAAAAAACGTCTTGAACAATTTGCCGACCGTGGCATGTTTGGCCGGCTAATACCTGATGCATCAAGATGGCGGCCTTCCACAAAATTCGGACTCATCATGATGGGTGCAGCCTTCCTTATCCTTGCTTTGGCCAACCCTCAAGAGGGCAGTAAAATGGTGAAAGGAGAACGCATCGGTAGCGACATCGCCATCTGCCTTGACATCTCTAATAGCATGATGGCCGAGGACATTCAACCCAATCGATTGGAACGCAGCAAACGCACCATAAACAACTTATTAAGCGCGTTGGGGAGCGACCGCATTTCACTCGTTGTTTTTGCAGGGAGCAGTTTTATACAAATGCCCCTTACAAATGACTACAGTGCCGTGAAACTATTCCTCGACCAAATTGACTGCAATCTCATCAGTGCACAAGGCACTGCTATCGGCGATGCCATTGAAAAAGGTATGGAAACCTTCGGCTACGGTGACCCCGACCGCGAATGGGTGAAAAACCAAGGACGAGCCATCATCGTCATATCCGACGGAGAAAACTTTGAGGACGACGCCCAGGCTGCAGCTCGAAAAGCCTCCTCAGAAGGCATTGTAGTCTGTACCATCGGCATGGGACTTACCGAAGGCACCCCAATCCCAGAATACCGTGGCAACCAGCGTGTAGGATACAAACGTGACAATAACGGCAACACTGTCACCACTCACCTTGATGAAGCCACACTCACCTCTATCGCCCAAGCAGGCAAAGGTGTCTATGTCCGCGCCACCAATATCAACTCTGGTGTTCAAGAGATTGTACACCTCATCGAAGGTCTTGAGAAAGACCATTATGGCGAAGCCATCTTCTCTGAATATGAAAGCCGCTATCAATATCCACTTGTTGCAGCAATTGTATTTCTTCTGGCCGAACTGCTCATTTTTGAGCGTCGTAACAAAAAAATCAATCTTGACAAATTGTTGAATGACAAGAAATCGAAATAATTCCCTCCTGACAATGAAAGCCTCAAAATACATCATACTTTTGGCCATGATTACCCTGTGTACGCCATCTTTTATATGGGCACAGAATAGCAGTGTTCGAAAAGAAACCCGCAAGGGAAACCGTGAATACAAATCACAGCACTACGACCGTGCAGAAGTGAATTATCGCCGTGCCCTCCACGAAGACAGCACTGCCTATCGGGCACAATATAACCTTGCAAACACACTCTACCGTCAAAAAAAATACGATGAAGCCATTCAGCACTATAACCACGCACTATCCCAGCCCGTCCTCAATGATAAAGAACGGAGCAACTGTCTCCACAATAGAGGAAACTGCTACCTCAAAACCGGACTCGCAAAGGAAAACCGTGCCGAAGGGCTACAGCAATTCCAACAAGCTGTAAACGACTATCAAGAAGCATTGAAACTATCTCCCAAAAACGACGATACCCGCTATAATCTATCCTATGCAAAAAAAATGCTTCAACAAGCCCAACAACAGCAGCAACAACAAAACGGCAATCAAAATCAAGACAAGAAAAACGACAAAGACAACAAAGATAAACAAGGCAACAACAATCAAGACAATCAGCAAGACAAGGGAGACAAACAAGACCAACAGAATCAACAACCACAAAACCAACAAGACCGCCAACAACAGAAAAAGCAACAACGCCAGCAGCAACAAAAGAAACAGGACGCTGAACGTCTGCTCGAAGCCGTGAAGAACAACGAAAAGAACACAATGAAGGAGAACGCAAAAAAAGTAGAAGTCGCCGCTCCCCGCAACATCGAAAAAGATTGGTAAACAAGACTGCAACACACTGTAATCATGAAAAAAATACTAATAGCATTTGTCTTTTGTGCACTCACATTTGCAACATGGTGCCAAGAACTTACCGTTCGTGCACCCGGCAGAGTGGAGCAAGGACGACGTTTTGAGGTACGCTATGAAGTTAACGGCCGTGCCGACGATTTCAGAGGTCCATCATTCAAAGGGCTGTCAGTACTCTCTGGGCCTAACGTATCCCACCAAACCAACATGTCAATTATCAATGGCCAAATGTCGCGTTCCATCACGACAGGATTCAATTACATCATCTTAGCCGATGTTGAAGGGTCATTCAATATTGGCAATGCCAGCTGCAATGTTGATGGCAAACGTGTCACATGCCAGGGATTCACCATCAACGTTGAGAAATCCGGTACTCAAGCTCCGCAACAACAAGCCTATGGCGGAGGTCAGACCCGTCGACAGGCAGCCTCACAACCCGCACAATCAAGTAACATTGACAGCAAGTCGCTCTTCGCTCGTGCCAGCATCAGCAAAAACAACCCCTACCAAGGCGAGCAAGTCATCCTCACCTATAAAATCTACACACAAGTATCGCTCAGCCAATATCAAATTGACAAACTTCCCGGAAACAAAGGATTTTGGAGTGAAGACCTGACACGCGACGGCAATGTCCGCCAATATGAAGAAACCGTCGACGGACGCCGCTATATGGTGGCTGAGATCCGTCGTGGAGCTCTTTTTGCGCAGGAAAACGGGAAACTCACCATTGAGCCTCTTGACCTTGATGTGCTGGCTCTCGTGCAACGACAACGCCAGCGCACAGGCTCCATCTGGGATCTTTTTGACGATCCTTTCTTCAACCCCACCCAAGCCGTTGAGAAACATCTTCGCACCAACAGCATAAAACTAAACGTCAAACCCCTTCCCAAATCACCCGAACACTTCAACGGAGCCGTTGGCAATTTTAATGTCAAAGCTGAAACCGACACACGCGAGGTACGTGCCAACGAAGCCATCACATACCGTCTCACTGTCAGCGGAGCAGGCAACCTGATGCTCATTGATGCACCAAACATCGACTTCCCCAAAGTTTTCGAGGTATACGACCCCCAAATCAACGACAACATCAACCGCACCAGCAACGGCATTACGGGTAGCCGTACCTTCGAATGGATACTCATCCCTCGCAATCAAGGCGACTATGAAATACCTGAGGTTTCGTTTGTTTTCTTCGACCCAAACTCTGGCCGTTACATAACAAAACGACTTCCAGCCATCCCCGTCCACATCAACAAAGGCGATCCCAAAACCATGAAAAATGTCACCACCAATAAAAGTGACGTCAAACTCCTCAATAGCGACATCAACTACATACAAACCAACACCGGACACCTTTCGCCCATAGGCAACAAGGACTTCTTCCCTTGGTGGTTCTGGCTCGTTTCTGCATTCATCATTCTCGCCTCCGTGGCAGGCATTATCATAGGACGCCATCACATGGCACAACAACAAGATATTGCAGGTATGCGACTGCGCCGCGCCACAAAAATGGCTCGTAAACGGCTCAAAACTGCTGCTGCATATCTCTATTCCGGCGACGACAACCGTTTCTATGAAGAAATCTACAAAGCTATTTGGGGTTGCTTGGCCGACAAATACAACATCCAACTTTCTCGACTCAGTAGCGACACCGTGCGCGACTGTCTGGCCGAAAAGCATGTACCCGAAGAGCAACAGGCCCGAATCATGCAAACCCTACAGAAAGTTGATTTCGCACGTTTTGCCCCAGGCGATGCCACCTCGCGAAAACAGGAAATATTCGACGAAGCCCTACAAATGATCGTCATGATATAACAACACCTAAATGAAAATGAAAAGACTCCTTTCAATCATAATGCTTGCAGTAGCCTTCAGTGCTGCCGCCCAGTCCCCCCAAGAACTCATGCAACGGGGCAATGACGCTTATTCCAAATCCAATTTCGCTAAAGCCATAGAACTTTATAACGCTGTACTCAATGCCGGCTACCAGTCGGCAGAGCTATACTATAATTTAGGTAATGCCCACTACCGCATGGAGGAATATGGGCTCTCCATCCTCAACTATGAACGAGCCCTTCGCCTAAATCCCAATTTCCGCGACGCACAACAAAACCTTGACCTCGCCAACAGCAAAACAGAAGATGAAATCGCCTCCCTGCCCGAAATATTTCTCGTTCATTGGGCTCACAGTGTCGTGGCTTGGCTCAGTCCCTCCGGCTGGCGGATTCTACTACTTTGCCTCTTCGCCATCATAGGAGGATTAACCGTCTGCCTCATGCTATCCTCCGACTACCGCTGGCGCAGGGGCTCTCTCATCGGGATACTAATTACCACCGTCATGTTAATTATTAGCCTTGCCTGTGCCATCTCATCCAACATCCAATACAACCGGCACAACCAAGCCATCATCACCAGTCCTATGGCAGTCGTGAAAAGTTCGCCCGAACCCAAAAGTGTTGACAAACTTATCTTACACGAAGGCACAAAAGTCCAAATCGAAGAGACTCTCGGAGCTTGGCACAAAATCCACATCGCTGACGGCAACACAGGATGGATTGAACAAACTGACATCACCATAATATAACAACATAATTATGAAAAAATCATTATTTATCCTATCGTTATTATTCTGTGGATATTTCCTCTGTGCTCAGGAGAAAGTTGAATACGTCGATGATGAAGCCTGTGGCTGCGAACTTGTCTTCATTGACGGCATTCAGACCACACAGGACGGCGACCGTTTCGGTTTCAAACGCGAAGACGGCACCGTGATTGTTCCCAACAAATACCTTTTCGTTGACCGATTCCATGGTAACTACTGCAAGGTTTACATGGACTACTACCAGTGTGGAATGATTAATCGCGACGGGACTGAAATCATTCCCTGCATATACACCAATGTCGCCTACCCCACCGACAGCCTAATCATGGTACAACAGGATAGCCTTTATGGATACTTCGACACACTTGGCAATATGCGCATTCCCATCAAATACCGTGCAGCATCCTCTTTTAACGAAGGCCTTGCCGTTGTTGCCGATTATGTCGATTCCGACGCTGTTGCATACGGATTCATCGACCATCAAGGAAACATGGTTATCAAACCCCAATACCAATATGCCTACCCATTCTCCGAAGGCTTTGCTGTAGTCAAAAACTACGATCGGTTTGGTATGATCGACCGCAACAACCGAGAGGTATTTCCTATCAAATACGAAATCCTCACCTCCATGTTCGAAGGGAATCTCTTCGCTGGAGACAACGACGGACTTGCACTCTACAACAACAAATTCGAACGACTCACCGAACCCATCTACACACAACTTGATGGCAAAAGCGAAGACCGAATTCTCGTGGTTCGTGATGGGAAATATGGCTACCTCGACCTAAATGGAAAAGAAATCATCCCATGCCAGTACGACCGGGCTGGTCTCTTCAAAAATGGCCGCACCTTTGTCTCCAGAAACAATAAATGGGGCATAATTGACCGTATGGGCAACATTATTCTTCCCATTGAATACGACAACAGCGGCTATCGTGCCGAAGCCTATATCTATCACGACGGGCTTGCACTTGTCGAAAAAGACCACTTTTACGGCTACGTCGACATTTCCGGCAACTTCGTCGTTTACCCCAGTTTCCAAAACGCCTATCAATTCTCCGAAGGCCTTGCCCCTGTCTATATTGGTGCATGGGGATACATTGACACCAAAGGCGATTTCTTCATACCCCCGGTCTTCGACATCGCTTCTCCCTTTGTATGGGGTCGCGCGGAAGTCGTCTACAAAGGCGAAATCCACAAAATGAACACCGAAGGACGCTGTGTCAAAAACTGTAAAAATGCTCCTAAATCCTGGCGTTAGGCCGCCTATCTTTCATCAAAAACAACCTCAATATGCAACAAGTCACACACGACGGCACCGTAATCTCTTCCCAGCAAGGTACAGTCAAAGTACAGATGCAGGTTCTTAGCGCCTGTGCCGCCTGCGAAGCCCATGCCCGTTGTACCTTCTCCGAAAAGAAAGAAAAGGTAGTAGACATCGTCACTCCAACCTGGCAAAACTACACCCCAGGCGACCACGTCACTGTCATCATCAATTCCGGACACGGCCTGCTTGCCGTTCTTATCGCATACATCCTTCCTGCCGTCCTTATATTGAGTACATTTACTGTACTCTACACCCTCCATATCCCCGAACTCTGGGTAGCACTTGTCTCCCTTCTCGTCATAGCTCTTTACGGCATTCTCCTATACCTCTTCCGTAACCGTCTGCAACGCAAATTCTCTTTCCAAATAAAAAAGAATTCTCCCCTACCCCTATCCCAATCGAATTGACCAAAGACCAAAATCCCTACACCAAAATAGCAGCCTATAGGAAGAATTTCTATAGGCTGCTGAATTATTCACATTTACACGTTGATTATTTTTCCAAACAATAGTCTTCCATTTCAATAAAAAGCTATATTTTTGCATTTTGAAAAATAATATCCATTGCGCAATGAAAACTACTAAGTATCGTTACAGTTTTGTGCTGTTTGCACTATTAGTTATGCTTATTGCCTCGCCCGCAGGCACCAAGGCTCAAGAGCCCGTAACCTCTATACAAACCGAGCACCAATACAACGACGACATCCATGCATTCATCCTCAAACGCCTGCGTCAAACCACCCAGCAGCGTGAAAAAAAGATGAACAAACAGATCCAACAGATGCTCATCAACCTGCCCAACGCAGAAAAACTCTACGATGAAACATTCGTCCGTATCACCACCGAAGTACGCGAAGACACTACCGAAGAGGGTACGCCCGAAATCAATTTCGTCTACAACATTTCATACAACTGCCATCATTTCGAAGGCACAGAAGACGACTATCCATCGGCCGCCTACTTATGGAACACCTCAAACTCCTGCCGCGCCATCTGCAACCTGACTCGCACCATGATTGACGACGAGCTCAAAGACCTCTTCTCTTCCGGTCGAAGAACAACCGTCACCATCACCTCCACCACCGATGCCGCCGAAATAACCCATATCGAATACAAAGGCGAATATGGCGACTTCCGCTACATGCCTGCCGTTTTCAACGACGAGAACGTACGAATCTCCGTCGACCAGAAAGAAGGCATAACCACCAATGCCCAATTGGCCTACCTCCGCGCACGCAGTGTCCAAAGTTATCTTGAAGAGAACGTGGCAAGCCTCAAAAAGACCAACAATGAATACCACCACATCACCCGTTGCTTCGACATGACCGGTCCCCACTACCGCCGTTCCAGTCTTCAAATAGTGGTTCACGGTGCTTTCGATGCTGCAGCCAAAAGCCTTGAAGCAGCCCTCCTTAACGACGAATACGTAGACTTTAACATCCCCCACATCGAAGAAAACCTCAACAGTAAAACCTACGCTCTCATCATCGCTGAAGAAGAATACACCGCTCCCCTGCCCAACTGCGACTTCGCCACCAACGACGGTGATGTCCTCCACCAATACTTTGTCCACACGCTCGGCATCCCCACTCGCCATGTCAAAGTTCTGCACAATGCCGGCAGACAAGAAATCTACAATGAAGGTATCCACTGGCTCAAAGACATCATCAAAGCCCAAAGCGGCGATGTCCATATCATCATCTATTATGCCGGCCATGGTGTTTCCAACCAAAAGTGGGCTCCTTTCCTCATGCCCAGTGGCGTTGATGTCAGCAAAATACGCGCATTCCGTAGCAAAACAGGTGCCTTGCCCGAAGATATAGTCCTCAAAGGTGGCGATGCTGAAAAAATCCTCAACCAATGCATCTCCCTCGACACCCTCACAGGTTGGTTCAACCGTGTGGAAGCACTCAGCTATACCTTCATCATCGATGCCAGTTTCGACGGCATTCAACGCAGTGGCAAACCCTTCTTCACCATCAAAAAAGAGTCCAAACGCTACCGCACACCCCGTGTCCGTAGCGACATTGTCATCTTCATGGCTGCCGATGGCGACAAAACAGCCTATTCATTCATCGACCAACACCATGGCTTCTTCACATACTACATTCTCAAAGAACTCAAATACACCCGTGGTGAAATCACCTTCCAAGACCTCTTCAACAACGTCACCAAAAACCAAGCCTATGAATCCTCTCTGCAAGGCAAACTCCAAGAACCAAGCATGATTATCGGTGGCAAATTAGGCGAGAACTGGGGCACACGCACCTTTATCAACAACTAATACTACTCCAAAGAGACAATGCACACACCTGAATTCATCACCCATCTCAAGCCCAACGAAGTCTTTGTCTTCGGCAGCAACCTTGCAGGACATCATGGTGGAGGAGCTGCCCGCATGGCCTACGAACGTTTCGGAGCCGTCTACGGACAAGGGGTCGGTCTGCAAGGGCAGAGCTATGCCATCCCCACCATGCAAGGAGGGGTGGAAACCATCCGGCCATACGTCGACGAATTTATCGCCTTCGCTCAGAACCACCCCGAACTCACCTTCCTCGTAACCCGCATCGGATGTGGTATTGCAGGATTCGACGAAAGCGAAATCGCACCTCTCTTTGCCGACGCACACCTTGTACCCAATATCATTCTGCCCCCAAAATGGTGATTACTAAACATTAATTGTTTTTTTTCATCCACAAATAATTTTTATTTCATATTTCCGTTACCCTGTAAATAATAAACGAACATAAACATCATCAAATTACCATGAAAAGAATCATTCTTGCTGCAGCCCTGATGCTGCTTACCTTTGGAGCCGTCAGTGCCCAAAACAATTTCCGCGGCATAGTAAAATACAAAATCACCAGTACCGGCAAAGTAGACCTTTCCATCCCCGAAGACCAGTCTGTCGTCGAAATCAAAGTCTACGACGACCAATTGCTCTATGAACAAACCATCCAGAAGGGGCTGAAAGTGTCACAAGCCATTGACTTCAGCCAAGCCATTGCCTACCTTGCTGCCAACGGCATCGAACTCGAAACCTACACAGGCGATGGCAAATTCATTGTCCGCCACGAATCAACCAAAGCGGAACTTGACAGCATCTACCTCGTCGACCAAGAGGCCGGGCATTTCTACTATGAAAATGTTAACGAAACCCAGGAAATGCTGGGCTACACCGTCCACAAAATGGTCATGCACCGCTACGATGAAGAAGGCTCCGACAATCCCGCCATCTGCTGGTACTCCACCGAAATCGGTCCCGAATACTGCCTCGTCATGGGCAACATAAAAGGATTCCCCTTTGTCTACACCCAGGAACTGGGTGAAGGCCGCGCTGTCACTTTCACTGCAATCGAAGTGCAGAAAGGCAAAGTAAAGGATGTTGACATGCTCCTTCCCGCCGGCTATAAAGATGCCTCCGGTGAAGAGTTCGAGACCTTCCGTAACGAGCTAAAGGATGCCATCGAACTGCTTGAAGACTAATCCAAACCTCATCTTATTGATGCCCATCATCTAAAGAAAACGATTAATAATCATACTCGAGGGCTTGAGGAAGAGGAATTCTCTATCCTCAAGCCCTCTGAAAGTAATAAAAAGGGTAAACTAAACAAAAAGTCTGCACACCTTTAAAACACAGGGCCAACCAAACCCTACAATAACAAATTCAAAAGCACTCCACACAATGCCCAAAAAGAAAAACAAGAAAACCGTACGACCCACCAGCCGTTTCATCGAATACTGGCGTACTCAACGCTGCCGTAAACTCCGTGGCTCCTGCTACATTCTCTTTGCCTGCTTCCTGGCCATCGCCATGACCTCGTTCTTTATCTCATGGCCATCGCACAACAACTGGCTTGGCGCACTTGGGTTTCACCTCTCCAAACTCATTGTACAAAACACCTTCGGCATCGCATCTTTCGGTCTTGCCTTCTTGCTTTTCCTCTATGGGTTCAAACTATGGAACAAAAACCTCCTCCCATGGAGCAAAACCCTCTGGAGCACCCTGTTCTGGATGGTGTGGCTTTCCTCTGTCATTGGCTACTGTTTTGGCCGGTGGGGTAAAGGCGACATCGTCATGGGCAACTACGTTGGTGTCACCGGCGACTTTATCGCCCAAAACTGCTACCACCTCATCAAATGGGGCACACTGGTGCTCTTTGCCTTCCTCGCCATTGTTTTCCTCATCCTCGTCCACAAAGTCAACATCCGGCCGCCAAAAGTCAACATCAACATGTCCGACATCAAAAACATCATCCCCGTCCACAAAGTAAAAGAGGAAGAGGAAACCGAACCTGCAACACCATCCCAAACGCCCCAAGAAGAAAAACAAACCAACACCGTCGGTAACGAAAATAGCAGCCAACAACCCCTCATCGAAAAAGAAGAACCTATAACATTTTCCATCGACGACGAATTCAGCCGCATCAACCAGCGCGCTCAAACTCGCGACCAACAAACCTCCCAATCCACCCCTGAAAAAAAACAACCTGCCTCACCCGCCTTCACCATCGCCGACACCCAACCAGACACCCCCGAAGAGGAACCCAACCGCTACTCCGAATTCGAAAACATACACACCAGCCACCACTACACCGTCGACGAACTCTACGACCCCCACCTCGACTTGAAGCAATACATCATGCCCTCCACTGACATTCTCACCGATTGGGAAACCCGCAACACCAAAGTAACCAAAGAAGAACTCGTCTCGAACAAAGACCACATCGTCGAAACCCTTCGCAACTACAACATAGAAATTGTCGAAATCACCGCCTCCCCAGGACCCACCGTCACCCTCTACGAAATCAAACCCGCCCCAGGCATACGAATCTCTAAAATCAAAAGCCTTGAAGACGACATCGCCCTGAGTCTCTCCGCCCTCGGCATCCGCATCATTGCCCCCATCCCCGGCAAAGGCACTGTTGGCATCGAAGTCCCCAATGCCAAGCCACAAATCGTCTCCATGAAAAGCATGCTCCAATGCGACGCCTTCTGCAACAGCGGGAAAATGGAACTTCCCATCGCCTTCGGCAAAACCATCAGCAACGAACCTTTCGTCACCGACCTCGCCAAAATGCCGCACCTCCTCATGGCTGGTGCCACAGGCACAGGAAAATCCGTAGGCCTCAACGCCGTCATTGCCTCCCTTCTCTACAAAAAGCATCCCTCTGAACTCAAATTCGTCATGGTCGACCCAAAAAAAGTCGAACTCTCACTCTACAACAAAATCGAACGTCACTACCTTGCCAAACTGCCCGACTCCGAAGAACCCATCATCACCGACGTCAAAAAAGTCGTCCGCACCCTCAACTCCCTCTGCATCGAGATGGACCAGCGCTACGACCTCCTCCGCAAAGCCGGCGTACGCAAAATCACCGAATACAACGACAAATTCATCCATCGCCAACTCAACCCCGAAAACGACCACCGCTTCCTCCCCTATATCGTACTCATCATCGACGAATTTGCAGACCTCATCATGACCGCCGGCAAAGAAGTTGAAATGCCCATCTGCCGACTTGCGCAGCTGGCGCGAGCCGTAGGCATTCACCTCATCATCGCCACCCAGCGCCCCACCACCAACATCATCACCGGCACTATCAAAGCCAACTTCCCCGCCCGCGTGGCCTTCAAAGTCACCAGCGGCATCGACTCCCGCACCATCCTCGACTGTAGCGGAGCCCAACGGCTCATCGGGCGCGGAGATATGCTCATCTCCCTCTCCGGCTCCGACCTCGTCCGCATACAATGCGCACTCATCGAAACCGAAGAAATCGAAGAACTGGCCGACTTCATTGGCTCCCAACGCGGCTACCCCGATGGATTCCTCCTGCCCGAATACCTCGACGAGAACGAAGAACCCAACAAAGAATTCGACCCCAAACAAAAAGACGAATTCTTCAACGATGCCGCTCGTCTCGTCGTTGCTTCCCAATTCGGTTCCACCTCACTGCTGCAACGCAAACTGCAACTTGGCTACAACCGTGCAGGCCGAATCATAGACCAACTCGAAGCCGCCGGCATAGTAGGACCCTACAATGGCTCCAAAGCTCGCGAAGTATTGGTACACGACGAAATCCAACTCGAAGAAATCCTTAGAAACCTCTGACCTCTCCCATGACCGCCATCGAAGACTACTGCACCCAGCACACCTCACCGCTCCCCGACCCGCTCAACAGCGTCTACCGCTCCGTCGCCCTCCACACCGCCAACCCCCACATGGCCTCATCGCCCTACCAAGGCACCCTGCTGCAAATCATCACCGCCATCCAACAACCCGAAATAGCCGTCGAAATAGGCTCCCAAGCAGGCTTCGGAGCCGTATGCATAGCCAGCGGACTCTCCGACAAGTCAACCATGCACCTCATCGAAATCAACGACGAATACCAATCGCTCATCATCCAACATGCACAAACCGCCGGAGTACTGCCCCGCATCAAAACCCATTTCGGCCCTGCGGCTAACCTCATACCCACCCTACCCGACGGTATCGGCCTTGCCTTCATCGATGCCGACAAAGAAAACTACGACCTCTACTACACCCTGCTCCTCCCCAAGATGAAACAAGGGGGGCTCATCCTGCTGGACAACATGCTGTGGTACGGCCGCGTACTCAATCTTGACAGCCAACCCAGCACCCAGGCAAGTCAACTGCGCTGCAACCGCGAAGCACATGCAATACACCAACTCAACCAACGCATCACCCTCGACCCACGTGTCGACAACATCCTCCTCCCCATTCGCGACGGCATCATGCTCTGCCGCATCCGCTAACCTCCTCCCACCCACAACCATACCCTACTTTCTTATCCATCATCGGCAAAACAATAAATCTGACTGCCGAAAGTCTTTTCTCACATTACTCCGAGGAAATCATTTTAACAAAAAAACATTTGCATCTTTGAATTATTTTCCTTTATTTTGTATTATTAAAATAACGCCATATTATATATTAATCATTTTACCATCAACCATTTAACACTATTACATCATTATGAAAAAACATTTATTCTGCTTATTATTTCTCGGATGCGCACTTTTCTCCGGGAAAGCCATTGCCCAATAAACAATAAAAAACCTATTCACCATGAAAAATACAGCATACATCATCGTCATTCTTTTTGCAATGCTGGGTCGGCAGGCCGTCGCCTCTCCATACCAACCTTCCGAGGACACCATCCGGCGGCTCCCTCCTTCTTATATCTCCAATCTCTATTCTGATCCATGTATAATCGACTCCTCTTTCAGAAAGTGGACTACTCCTATCGAATTTTGTGGCCCATGTACTCAACTACGTCCTCAATCCACCTCCGATCCTATTGAACAGGTTCCACATTATATCCGTAACGGCAATATCATTATTGGTAAACAACTGTGGACCGACCGTCCCATCAAGATTTTGGGAATAGCCGCATGCGCATATATGCAGCAACCGGGCGACACCACCATCGAGAGCCTTTTATATATGTGGGAAAACCCCTATGCTCGTCTGTACGACCGTCAGTACTTCGTCCCCAACACCCGCGACACCTCTCTCCTTACACGCATCACAGACTCCATGATTCTCTACAAACCCACCCCCGACGGGCTTGTGAAACTGATGTCCGCCCCTTGGCGCATCGAACAGGACCACCGTACCATCATTCTTCCTCCTTTTTGGACTGAAATAGACGATACTATATGGTTATGGGAAGGAGATGGTGATAGTTACCTAACTAATTGGATTAGATATCCCGACCCGCTAAAACCCGCTGTCCCCGATGATACCGCTCCCAGAGTGCCACTCTATCAAGTCATGTTCGAAAAGCCTGTCGTGGTGGAGGACTCCTTTGTCGTGGCAGGAACCGCCCTCAACAACGACGGCAGCTACAGTTGGGTCACCCTCCCAGTTATGGACAACATCCCCCTCCACCCTGAGTGGATGTGGCTCTGGGATCACAACCCCACCCGCTACTGGTCGATTTTCACATGGGAATATGATGCCAACAATACTGCCGAAGACAATATCCTGTGGAGAAAATACCGACACCACGAATGGTACAGGTATCACGAAAGCCTCAGTCACAACACCTACACGTATCCTCTTAATAAGCATGGGGCATTTAGCTATCTCATCTACCCCGTCATCGACCCCGATTTCGACACTGCGATTGAACACTGCCGGCCGGTGACCAACCTGCGCGTGGCCGCAAGCACCGACACCTCCGCCACATTGATCTGGGACGCCGATAACAGCATCCATTGGGAGGTCAGATACGGCATGATGGGCATGGACGACAGCCTCTACACCTCCTTCTCCGTCTCTACCCCATCGGCCACCCTCACAGGCCTCACCCCAGGTGTGCAGTACAAAGCCGTT
>DBXQ01000019.1 GCA_002309955.1 Bacteroidales bacterium UBA1208 | reverse complement strand
CACATCACCGTGCCGCGCGGCAAGAGCGAGGCCGACAACGTCGTCGTCGCAGAGTTCGGCACTAAACCCAACCTGCCCGGAGGGGCACTGCCCCACTGGGAACTCTGCGCCAAGTACAACATCGTCGACTTCGAACTCGGCAACAAGATTACCGGCGCAGGATTCCCCGTCTACAAGGGCAAAGGAGCCCGTCTGCAACGCGCCCTCATCGACTTCTTCCTCGACCAAGCTACCGCCGCCGGATATGTGGAAATCATGCCCCCGCTGATGGTCAACGAAGCCTCGGGCCTCGGCACTGGCCAGCTTCCCGACAAGGAAGGACAAATGTACGCCATCCCCTTAGACGGCTTCTACATGATTCCCACCGCCGAAGTGCCCATCACCAACCTCTACCGCAACGTCATCGTCAACCCCGACCAGTTCCCCATCCGCCACGCAGGCTACTCCGAGTGCTTCCGCCGCGAAGCCGGTAGCTACGGCAAGGATGTCCGCGGACTGAACCGCCTGCACGAGTTCAGCAAAGTGGAAATCGTCGTCATCGAGCACCCCGACCGCAGCTACGACACCCTCGAGGACATGAAACACCACGTAGGTGGACTGCTCGACAAATTGGGCCTCCCCTACCACATCCTCAAACTCTGTGGGGGCGACATCAGCTTCACCTCCGCCATGACCTTCGACTTCGAAGTGTGGAGTGCCGCACAAAAGAAATGGCTCGAAGTCTCATCGGTCTCCAACTTCGAGACCTTCCAAGCCAACCGCATGAAACTGCGCTTCAAGGACACCGACGGCAAGACCAAACTGGCGCACACCCTCAACGGCAGCGCCCTCGCCCTGCCCCGCATCGTGGCCGCCCTGCTCGAAAACAACCAGACCCCCGACGGCATCGTCATGCCCGAATGTCTGCGTCCTTACCTCGGCTTCGACAAAATCGACTAACACCGTCAACAACGGTTCACCATACCCCACATCGGCATCCCGCCGGTGTGGGGTTTCTATTTCCTACCGCCATTATACTCATCTACCCAAACGGGGCATTCGAGCGGACAGCAACCGATAAAACCCAGTATGACCGATTTAGGTTTATTGAAGCCCACTTTAGTTACTCCGGCTCTTCGCAGTCAGGACACATCAAAAACGGTGCCGCCATTTCCGTCATCCCTTCTCAACGCACATCTCTTCCCGCAAATCCTCCCCAACCCACGCCCGAGTCCCTTTCTCACTGCCCCCGGCTCGCTCTTTCATCCACCCTTCGACATCCGTTCTACCTCAGTTCTCCTTCTGTAATGGGAGAACGATGGGAGAACTGAGGGCTACAAAGCGAAAAAAGAACAGCCGAATCAATATTGGTCATCGAGACGGGAATCAGAATAAAACGGTTATTATCAGCCTTTCCATTTCACATGTCTCCATTTTGCTTTTGAATGGCATCTGCTGGAGGCTTACTCAGCCCAATGACCGATTTGGGATTATTGGAGAGTACATTAGGAAAGTTTTTTTTATTCATATTGATAAAATTGGGGATTTTTGCGTAAATTTGCACTATGAATATAAAGAATATGAAGTGGTATAATACATTGCAGTTCATTATGCTATGTATCACACTCCCAATTGTGGCACTTGATTGGCAGCTTGGGTTGTGGTCGACCATGGCTTTTGGAGTTGCCACAGTGGTCAAGATTGTTGCCGAAAAAAAGGTTGGAAATCCGTCGCTTGACACAACAATGCGCGTTACGCTTTGCACGGTCGCTGTTTTTTGGCTGTGCTATGTAGTCAGTGTGCTATACAGCCAAAATGTGGACAGAGCGCTGACCGTGGTGTCGCGCAAGGCCGTAATGTTCATATTCCCTTTGTGTATCCTGTTGTCAGACACTTCGTACCTAAAGCGTGACCATCTACGGGTAATGTTCTACGGACTGCTTGTAGTCATTGGGGGAATGTTTTTCTATAACCTGTTCACCAACACGTTCGAGGAGAGAAACCATACTTATGTGGCCCTGTATATCCTGCCAACGGTGGGGTTTATCTACAGCGAATTAACGCAGCATCGTGGAGTCATGCCTTTGTGGCAGAAACTGATGCTGTATGCGGCCGCACTGATGACAATTGTATTCATTATCTACATTGACTCGCGTGCGGGCATTTTGTGCCTCTACGGTGTTGAGGTGCTGTGTGCCCTGCATTTTGCCCAAAAGAGCGGATGGCGGAAAGGAGTACTGCTCGCTCTCCTTTCGGTGGGACTCACCTTCACTGCCGAGAAGACACTGCCCAACCACAACAGCCGTCTACCGATAGCCTCTTTGGCGAGTACACAGGCAGTAGAAACCGACGACGGAACCGTTGCCGACACTATGGCGACAACGACACCAGCCTACGGGAAGTACAACGATGCCCGCATGGCCATCAACGTCACCGCCGTCAAGACAGTTGCCGGCAGTCCAGTGTTCGGCTACGGAGTGGGCGACTATGACACAGTGCTCACAGAGCGATACGGCACCGAGGGGTATCCAAGCCTGAAGGAGCAACAGCTTAACGCCCACAATCAATACACCGAGACAACTCTTGCCATCGGAATCGTAGGATTGGCGGCAATGCTGTGGTGGCTGGTGATGCCACTGTGTGTGGCCTGGCGGCGCAAGGCAGGATTCTGGCCAGTCTTGGTGCTGACATTCATCGTTATGTTTTGTTTACTCTTCGAGTCGATGTTGGAACGCCAAATGGGCATGCAATTTATCTCGCTGCTATATGCCTTGATGGTCTTGATAATGGTGGTGGACCAAGGCAAGACATACTCCGGACACCATCCAGATGAAACGAAATACTGAACACCGCCATGTCATTACGCAGCCAATCGGTAACCGGGGTAAAATGGAACGCAGTAGGGACACTTACCACAACTGCGTTGCAGATGCTCAAGCTGTTTATCTTGGCGCGCATACTCACAAAGCAAGACTTTGGCCTGCTGGCCATAGCCACCATGTTTCTCGGCTTCACTGAGATATTTGCCAATATGGGTCTCGCCACAGGCATTATCCACAAGCAAGACATCACCCGCGACCAATACTCGTCGGTATTCTGGCTAAACCTGATGCTCAGTGTGGTGCTGTGGCTGCTGCTCTGTGCCTTTACGCCACTGATAGCGAACTACTATCATCAACCCGCCTTGAAACAGCTTATCCCGTTGCTGTCATTCACACTTGTGATTGACTCTTTTGGCAAAATGTTCTACACACTGAAGACCAAAGAGCTGGACTTTAAATTCATCTCCATAGTGCAGATCGTTGGTGTCACCCTCGGGGTAGTGCTGACGGTGGTGCTGGCCATGCAAGGCTTTGGTGTGTTCAGCCTGGCATGGGGTGCCTTGCTTCAGGCTGCCATCACCCAAAGCATCTATGCCATGGCGGGACTCAAGGCCTACCGCATCAGGATGCATTTCCGATTGAGTGAAATACGCGAGTTGGTCTCGATAGGGCTATATCAGCTCGGCATGCAGGTGATTGACTATGCCGCAAATAAACTTGATATCTTCCTCATAGGGCGTTTCTTCAGTGCCGAGGTACTGGGCGTGTATAACTTAGCCAAAGAGTTGCTGTATAAGGCTGTGCAACTCATCAACCCCATAGTTACCAATGTTGCAGCTCCGGCATTTGCACGTTTCCAGAACGATATGCCGAAGATGCGCCGTTCCTATGCAGAGGTGCTGCACCTGCTCTCATTCATCAACTTCCCGATATTCATGGCGTTCTTCCTCTTTGCAGAGCCGCTCACAGTGCTGCTCTACGGAAGCGGCATGGTGGAGATGGTGTGGTTTGTGAGAGTGCTCTCGGTGTGGGGTATGCTGCAGTCGATAGGTAACCCGGCGGGAATACTCATGGTGTCGTTAGGTCGCACCGACTTAGGCTTCAAGTGGACGCTGGTACGCATAGTGTTTGTGTTGGCAGGCACACTGGTGGCCAGCCGGATAAGCATACAGGCTATGGCCTGGACACAGGTGCTGCTGGCCTTCATCTTCCTCTTTGCCTACTGGCGCATGATGGTGTACAAATGCATACAGATGCCACTGAAAAGCTACCTTGGCGCTGTGTCATGGCCGCTGCTGGGCATTGTTGTGGCAGCGCTGCCCGCATTGCCGTTGTTGTTTTTCGCCGCAGGGCAGGAGGAACCGTTGCGCACCATTATGCTGTATTCCGACATGGCTGTTTTCGGCCTTGCCTATCTGGCTTTCTACTGGTTCACACGGCGCGAGATGCTGCTGCAACTGCCCATTTTTAGAACAAAAAAAGACTCATGAGACTGATATTCCATATACCGCTGAAAATAGACCGCAACGACCCGTCGGCCAGCCAAATTCGTCCACAGAAGTTGATGATAGCCTTTGCCGAACTTGGCTGGGAGATGGATGTGGTGGAGGGCAGCGGACAAGACCGCAAGCACCAGATTGCCAAGATAAAGAGAAAGATAAGGCAAGGTGTGCACTACGACTTCTGCTACAGCGAATCGTCAACCATGCCCACGCTACTCACCGAGCCACATCATCTGCCTATCCACCCTTGTTTAGATTTCGGATTCCTGGCCTACTGCAAGCGACACGGCATTCCCGTAGGGCTGTTCTACCGCGATATACACTGGCAGTACGCCAATAAGGGAGAGGGATTCAAGCAAAGAGTGGCGCGACATTTCTATTTCTATGACCTGTGGCAATACGGGAGACTACTTGATGTCTTGTTTCTACCCACGCTGCCCATGCTTAAGCATGTGCCGCACAAGTTCAGCTGCAGCGTGGTGGAGCTGCCGTCGGGATTGAACCAGTCCAACAAACGAATTGAGGAAAACAGCAATCATAAAGCGATGGAATTGCTATATGTGGGTGGCGTTGGTGGAAACTACAACCTGAAACCATTGATGAGTGCAGTGTCGACGATGGAGGGTGTGAGGCTTACTTTCTGCTGCCGCACATACGACTGGGAGACTGTAAGAGAAGACTATGCTCCATTTCTTAACCCCAATGTGTCGGTGGTGCACCTTGATGGGGAAGAGCTTGATGCAGCATACGACAAAGCCGACCTGTTTGTCATGCCTATGAGCACGGAATATGTGCGCTTTGCTGCACCATACAAACTGTTTGAAGCCATCGGTCACGGATTGCCCATAGTGGCCGCCAAAGACACATGGAGTGGCGATTTTGTGGAACGGAATGGCATTGGCTGTGCCTGCATGAACAATACCGAGTCGCTCAAGCAGACAATAGAATCGCTGCGCGACAACCCACAGAGGTTGTCACAGATGCGTGAAGCACTGCCCGCTGTGGCGGAACAGAATACATGGACAGCACGCTGCCGACAGATTGCATCCGCCCTGTTGAAGAAAAAGATATAAAGCAAAGATGGCATTCTCACTATATAAACACGCGTGGCTATGGATAGGTCCCGAGTACGAGGAGCCGCAGTTAAGCCGTGCCGAATGCAAGGCATTGCTGAAGAAAGGCGGCTGGCTGGTGCGCAACACCTATGACTTTGACTGTGGCGAGGAAACCGGCTTCTGGTATGTGGTGAAAGACTCGTTCGGGGGCATGGAGGAACTTAGCAGCAAGATGCGCAACCAGATGAGGCGCAGCATGGCCAACTATACGTTTCGGCGTATGACGCGCGATGAGCTGCTGGCCATGGGTTATGAAGTGCACCGAGCTGCCACCGAGGGTTATAAGGTGAAGGCCGATGTACCCACGGAAGAGGATTTCCGCAACGAAATAATAAATGGACCCGAAAACGAATACTGGGGCTCCTTTGACAAAGGCGACGGGCATCTGGCCGCTTTTGCCAAGAATATCGTGTATGAACAAATGTGCGACTACTCTGTAATGAAAGCCCGACCCGACGAATTATCGCACTACCCGTACTACGGATTGATATACACTATGAATGAATACTATTTGAAGGAGTGCGGGTTGAAGTATGTCAACGATGGCGGGCGAAGCATCACCGAACATTCGAACATACAACCCTTTCTCATGCAGAAGTTCAATTTCCGTAAAGCCTATTGCCGGATAAACATCGTGTATAAACCCTGGCTGGCAATGATGGTAAAAGTGTTGTTCCCATTCAGGAAATGGGTTCCTGTGACATCGGTGCGCAGTCTGCTCAATCAGGAAGAGATGACGCGCTTGTAGATATCCATCATAGTGTCCACGTTGCGCTCCCAGTCGTAGAGGTCGGCCACACGCTGGCGTGCAGCGGCACCCATTTGGGCACGTAGCTGCGGATTGTCGATAAATCGTTCAATGGCTTCGGCAGCCGCCTCGGGGTTGTCTTTGGGCACAACGAAGCCCGTAACATTGTTATCGACCACCTCGCAGAAACCTTCAGCATCGGAAGTGACCACAGGACAAGCACAAGACATTGCCTCGACGGCAACGACGCCGAAACTTTCTTCACGGCTCAGCGACACAGACACATCAAACTTGGCATAGAGCTTTGGGAGCTCCTGGTTAGGAATGTAGCCAAGGAAATCGACAAGCTGGCGAATGCCGAGTTCATCACAGAGGTTTATGAGTTGGTCACGGTCAGGGCCGGTGCCGGCAATAAGCAGGCGCATGTCGGTCTGCGGGTGATGCTGATGAACGAGGGCAAAAGCGCGGATGAGGGTGTCGATGCCGTAGCAGTATTTAAGGGTCTTGACGTTGCCGACAACAAAAATTGCCGGTTTATCGGTAACAGGGACTGGACAAAACCGCTGCATGTCGACACCGAAGGGAGTAACAGATATAGGTTTGGGCGTGTAAAGATTGGTCTCGCGAGCCATACAATGGCTGGTAGAAAGAATGTGGTCGGCCTTCTTGAGTGTGAAAGTGAGCAGATGGCGGTAGAGGCTGCCTTGACGCGGATAGCTATAGACATCGCTGCCCCACACCGACAGCACATAGGGGTGGAATCCGGACAGGGCTCCGACGAGGCCAAAACTGCATGCATAGTGGGCATGCAGGAAGTCGGGACGGAAAGCCTTTATTTGTTTGCGAAGCAGGCGAACGGCCTTGATATACACCATCTTGTCAAGTACACGTTGAGATATGGCAGCACTATCGCGCAACACAAAGTCACAACTGTACACCTTCACATTGGGCATACCGTCGTAGGGCGACAAGTCGCAGCGAAGCAAATTGAAAAGCAATATCTCGCATCCTCGCTGGCTGAGAGAGCGTACCCATCGAAGGGTATGGATGCTGTCGGCGTCGGACAAGAGCAGTACTTTCATATAACTTTAAGCATGTAGTTAATAATATCTATTGGATGCAGAGGGCGATGGGGCGATACCGCTACGACCGTGAGGGCTTGCATACGTAATCGATGAATTTTTGCGACAGCGTGTGATATTCGAGGTTTTCGAGGGCATATTTTCGGCCTTTGGCGCCCATGTCGGCACGTTCATCGGGTGACATGTCGGCTATCGCTTGTATGGCATCGCGCACTTGACCGACATTCTCGGCCTCCACCTGTATGCCACAGCCGACACGCTCCGTCTCACTGCCCGGCTCGTCAACAGACTTGACAATGGGTTTTCCTGCCAGCATATAATCAATCATCTTGTTGGCGGAAGTACCGTATTTGTGAAGGAAACTATGGACGCCGCCTTCGTAGCAGATATCAAACCGTTGCACCACATTGGGAATGCACGTCTTCTCCACCGGTGGAAGGAAAAAGAAATCCTTGAGACCATAGCTTTCTGCCAACTGTATCAGCTCTTCTTTCTGTGGCCCACTGCCGACCATAACATAAGCCAAATCATTGCGCTCCTTGAGTGTGTTGGCCGCCTTAATGAGAACGTCCATGGCTGTCGACTGGGTATGTCCTCCAGCAAATCCAATGATGGTTTTACCTTCCTCATGAAGTTTGGCAAAAAGGGTTGCATGCTCCTGTGGCAAAGAGTTATTCTCTGCATTAGCCCACTCCTCTTTCAGATACCCATTGGGCACACAGCAAAACCGATCTTCCGTGAGCCCATGTCTCTGCATGTGGGGAAAGGCCTTGTCGAGCATCGAGACAACCATGTCGCAATGCTTGTAAGCATAGTTCTCACAGTGCTGCAGCATAACAATGAACGGGTGCCATTTTTTGTATCCGCCGATAACCATCACCGACAGAGGCCACAAGTCGTGCACCTCGTAGACCAGCTTGGCATGGGTGCGGCGGGCGATATAATGGCATGGGTATATGTCAAATGTGTATACGGACGAGGCAATGACCATGTCCGGCTGAAAGGCTATCAGCTCTTTGCTATGTTTATATACCTGATGGCAGAACTGGAACATGGAGAGCACACGTTTCCATCCGTTGCCCTCATATTCGACGGTAGGCAGCCACAGATAGTTGATGCCTTCAAGGCTTTCTCGTCCGACCCGCGGCTGTACTTTGCGAAGGTGCGAAAAAGAGGCTCCCACTACGGTTACCTGATGACCCATGCGCACCCACTCGCGAGCCATATAATAGGAGCGGAACTCCATGCCATACTGCGGCGCTCCGGCGTAGTGGCTTATCATCAAGATATTCATAGGAACAGTCTTATTACTTCAAACGACTCGGCATACTGGCAGCCCACCTGCACTCCGCGTGTACGAGCCAGCGAACGTACAAACTCGGGGGAGGTATAGTCACGGAACTCCTGGCTTTTGTATTCCCGCAGAGCCTGGCATTTTGCTTCGATATGACGTTCTTCCAACTGGACAAAACAGTCGGTGTCGAATGTCAGATTGTTCCATATAAGCTCATATCCAAGCAACGTGTTTTTCTTAAATGCCCGTATCGCCTCTTGGGCTACGGTGGTATGATCTTGGTGTATGTCGTGGGAAGAGGGCATGAATACCAGGTCGTAATGCCGTTCGTTGCGCAACTTTACCATGTCCTCTAAAAGCTCCTGCCGCACATAGTTCAGCTTGCGAACCTCATAATGGTAGATGCGCAGGTTCTCGGGAGGTATGCCCAACTTGAGAGTCGCATTACGGACCTCGGTGGCAAGGATGTCCTTGGGAAATCCTTCGGGAACCGACTGGTCGGCAGTGGAAAAGGCTGCGTAGTAAACATTCTTCCCTTCCTCGATAAACTTACTGATAGTACCGCCCAAGCCCAATTCGCCGTCGTCGGTATGCGGTGCCAATACGAGTATGTTCTCTATATTCATGGTTTTGTTATTTGTTTCTATTAATCTCTTTGGCTGGCACACCCGCCACAACGGCGCCGTCCGCCACATCCCTCAGCACCACAGCCCCAATGCCTGCAAAACCCCTACATCCTATCGTTACCTTTTCTTTTACAGTCACGTTGGGAGCCAGATAGCTGTAGGGCTCCAACACAGCCCCCCCACAAACAATGGCACCGACAGTCACCATACTCCCTTCACCGATATGGCTGTTGTGGCCTATCTGCACCAGGTCGTCAATTTTCACATCGTCCTCGATAACAGTGCTGCCAAGGGTGGCACGCTCCACCGTGGTGTTACTGCCGATAAAAACATTATTGCCCACAACGACATCGCCGAAATGTGGAAAATGCACAGGCACACCCCGTTCGTTACGCTCAAATCCGAATCCCTCCTGCCCTAACACGGCACCTGACTTTATCTCACAGTTGTGTCCAAGCACAACGCGATTGTCAAGTACCACATTGGGATGAAGCACACAGCCGTCGCCCACCACGCATTGTGCAGACACATAACATCCCGCACCAATAAAGACATCCTTCCCAATTGTGGCTCCAGACTCGATATTTGCTGTAGGGTGAATGAACCCATTGGGCTTTTTCTGCACAAAGAAATTGGACAATACCCTGATATAATCCAAGCGTGGATTGTCGGAAATGATATGGCTACAAGTCAGTTTGCCGATGTAGTCGCGTGTGACTATGGCCAAAATATTATTGCATTTGTTCAGTGCATAAACCGTCTCGTCACTATATTTCTTTGCGAAAACAATACTATGAGGCAGAGGTGCTGTTAACTGGGCATATCGCTCTATGGTTGTATCTTCTCCATTTAAAGATGACCCCAGATGCTTGGCTATATCTTTTGCTGTAACCTTCATAATGCTTATTGGTTAACTACCGAATGGTAAAAATGGTAAAATCAGTATCCCTATTGCCGGGGACTTCGTAGAAAACAATCTCGTCAAAGGCAAACCTACATAACCAAGGCCAATGGCGGCAATATGTATATCTTCTATCTTCTGATTTCATGTATATTTTGGGGAATTTAATTGCTGTTGTTTATTGTTGACATATCATCTTTTGACACCGTGAATAATATGGTCTTGGTGGCATTACTATTCGCTACATCAGTTGTTTGTACAAACTGCTGTTTCATTTTTCACAATTCTATACATTGCAAAAATACAAAAAAATCCCCTTATACAAAAAAAAGTTGTACTTTTGCATCCTACAAACAAACATAAAGGGGATATGTATTTTATCATCGCCACCATAGCAATCATTGCCCTTGAGCTGCTCTATTTTCTCGAAGCCAAGCGTTTCCATATTGTCGACCGACCCAACGAGCGTAGCTCGCACCACCGCGTGGCTTTACTCGGAGCCGGCATCATCTTCTACCTCGCCGTACTGTTCTACTCGCTCACCCACGGCTTGGCATTCCACAATTTCCTCATCGCCATCACCATCTTGGCTGTGGTGAGCTTTGTGGACGACCTACATCCATTACCATCTTGGTTGCGCCTTTTCACACAGATTGCCGCAGTGCTCCTCACATTCTGGATTGACATCTCAGACATAGCCCCGTGGCAGCTTGTCGTGCTCATCGTATTCTTTACGGGAGTCCTCAATATATACAACTTCATGGATGGCATCAACGGCATGCTTGCCGCCTATTCTCTTGTGGTGGTTGGCACTTTCGGCTATCTCGACATCTTTGAAAAATGTTTTATCGACATTGAATTCATTGCTACCGTCATGATAGCCATCCTCGTCTTCGGCTTCTTCAACTTTCGCACCAATGCACGCTGTTTCTCCGGCGATGTGGGCAGCATCAGTATGGGTCTTATTGTTCTGTATCTGCTTGTACGCTATGTCAACTCTTTTCCCGGCTCAGGTCTAAACGTCAGCCGTATCTGCTTTATTATCGTCTTCTTAGCCGATGGCTTTCTCACTATCGCCAAGCGGTTCCTTTCCGGACGCAATATTTTTTCCGCCCACCGCGAACATGCCTACGAAACCATGGTCAACGACCTGCACGTGCCATATCTCTATGTCTCGGCTGGTTATGCCCTTTTGCAACTCATCATCAATATAGGCTACATCCTTGTCTCCGACAAGAACTTCTACACCATAGTCGTCGCCCTGATCTTAGTTCTCGCTTACGGCCTGTTTTTCTTCTTTGTCAACCGCAGTGGCAAACTACACCCAATCCAGTAAATAGTCCTTAAAACCAAATCGGTCATTAGGTTAAGCATGCCTCCGGTTGAGGCCGTTCAAGAACAAAGCGGAGACACTTGAAATGAAAAGACTGACAATAACCGTTTTATCCTGTTTTCCATCTCGGCGACCGACATAGGCTCGGCCGCTATTCTGTCGCTCCTTAGTCCTCAGTTCCCCTATCGTTCTCCCATCGTTCTCCCATTTCAGAAGGAGAACTGAGGTAGAACGGAGGTCGAAGGATGGACGGCCAGGCGAACCAAGGGCAGTGCGAAAGGGACTTGGATACAGGTTGGGAAGATTTGCGGAAAATGGCGTGCATTGAATCCAAATCGGCCATTAGGATTTCATACCTGATTTTAACATTTTGTAAACAATATAGTACCTGACAAATAGTCGTTTTTTTTCTAATGACGGAAAGTTTGAGAGGGACGGAATAACATGTTTTTTCGATTAAAAAGGATTGCTATTCTCCTAATGGACCGATTTGGGTTAACGAAACAGTTGAGGACATGCTCCTCTGCGACTTGATGGTGTCGTAGGCTGCCTTCATCTACTGGTGGTACGGCTTGCCGTTGTTGAACGCACCCGGCAGCGATAGTGAAAATACTATTTGAAAAAAAAGTTGATGAACAAAAAAAAATATGTATCTTTGCAAATTAAACTAATTGCTCCACAAGGCATAACTCATAGAAAAACACTATATATAAATAAAAATAATACAGCATTTTATGCAAGAGATTAAGATTGCAGTCATTGGATTAGGTTATGTCGGTCTGCCTTTGGCAAGACTATTTTCCACTAAGTATAAGACGGTTGGATATGATTTGAGCGAGTCACGTGTGGCAGCATTAATGGCAGGCCACGATGCCACCCTTGAGGTGAGCGACGAACTATTACAGGACGCCATTAAGAACCATGGCCTTTTGTGTTCAAGCAAGATAGATGATATCCGCGACTGCAATTTCTATGTTGTGGCTGTCCCCACTCCTGTGGACCGCAACAATAACCCCGACCTCAACCCGCTGTATGGCGCCAGTGAGGTTGTGGGTAGGGTAATCAGCAAGGGCGATACGGTGGTGTATGAGTCGACGGTTTATCCCGGAGTGACGGAGGACGAGTGCCTGCCGGTTGTGGAAAGAGTGTCCGGATTGAGATTCAATGTCGATTTCTTTGCCGGCTACAGCCCTGAGCGCATCAATCCCGGCGACAAGGTACACACGGTGGAGAAGATTAAGAAAATCACGTCGGGCTCAACACCCGAGACAGCCGATTTGGTGGACAGGGTTTACAGTTCGGTGCTGTTGAACGGCACCCACCGAGCTTCGAGCATCAAGGTGGCAGAGGCCGCCAAGGTGATTGAGAACAGCCAACGCGACATCAACATTGCCTTTGTGAACGAGCTGTCGAAGATTTTCACACTGATGGGCATTGACACTCAGGATGTGCTGGAAGCAGCAGGCACCAAATGGAATTTCATCAAAATGAACCCCGGTTTGGTGGGAGGACACTGCATTTCGGTAGACCCCTACTATCTGGCTCAATGTGCACAGCGGATGGGTTACAATCCCGAGATTATCCTTGCCGGACGCCGCATGAACGACGGCATGGGCGCCTATGTGGCTGACCAAACCGTAAAATTGATGCTGAAGAAGGGTATTCAGGTGCTGCATTCGAAGATTATCATTATGGGCTTCACCTTCAAGGAGAACTGCCCCGATGTGCGCAACACCCGGGTGATTGACATTTTCCGCGCCTTGCAGGAGTATAACGCTGACATCACGGTGTTTGACCCCTGGGCTTCACCGGAGCGGGTGAAACACGAATACGGAATTGATATCGTAAACGAACTGCCCGACGAGCGGTTTGCGGCTGCCATCATCGCGGTGGCTCACCGCCAGTTCCGCGAGATGGAGATAGATTTCGGCAAACTGCTTGAACCGAACCATGTCATTTACGACGTGAAGGCCATCATGCCCCGTGAACTGGTGGATGGCAGACTGTAGGGAATGTGTGAATGCGTGAATCGATTGACGAACTAACACATTTTCGAATTAACGAATTCAAATTAACGAATCATGGCTAATTTTGCATTGATAGGAGCTGCGGGCTATATCGCCCCACGCCATTTGAAGGCAATAGCCGACACCGGCAACAATCTGGTGGCGGCATACGACAAATTCGACAGTGTGGGAAGGTTAGACAGTTTTTTCCCCGACTGTTCGTTCTTTACGGAGCAGGAACAGTTTGACCGTTTCTGCTCGAAACAACAGCATACAGAGAACCCATTGGATTGGGTGTCGATATGCACGCCCAACTATACCCATGACGCTTTTATACGCTATGGTCTCAGGCTGGGATGCGATGTGATTTGCGAGAAACCGCTGGTGCTGAATCCCTACAATATCGACAACCTACTGGGGATGGAGCAGGAAACGGGCCATAAGGCTTATACCATCCTGCAGTTGCGGTTGCACGACAGTATAGTGGCGCTGAAAAAGAAGGTGGAAGCAGGTCCGAAGGACAAGAAATACGATGTGGACTTGACTTACATCACTTCGCGAGGCAAATGGTATTACTCGTCGTGGAAGGGTGATGTGCACAAGAGCGGTGGTGTGGCCACAAACATCGGCGTGCATTTCTACGATATGCTGCAATGGATTTTCGGTCCTGTTCAAGAGAGTGTGGTACATGTGATGTCGCACGATCGTGTTGCAGGATTCATGGAGTTAGAGCAGGCTCGGGTACGCTATTTCTTGAGCATCAACGCTGCCTGCCTGCCCGAGAATGCTGTGCAGGGGGAGAAACGAACATACCGCACCATTATGATTGACGGCGATGAATTTGAATTCAGCCAAGGTTTCACGGAATTGCACACGCGCAGTTATGAGGAAATTCTGGCAGGACACGGATTCCGCATCAGCGAGGCACGTCCCTGCATCCAGATGGTGAGCGACATTCGCCATGCAACTCCGATTGGGTTGAAGGGCGACTATCATCCCTTGGCCCGGCTGCCTTTGGTTCCGCATCCGTTTGGATGGGTGGACATGAATTATTGAGGCTACGGGTGTGGAGGTGTATCGTGCAGCGAGTGTGCATCGGGCCGACGGTGTGTATCTTCCACTGCGAATGTGTATCGCCGACACAGGAACGCAATGCTGCCGGCGAGAACTGCCATGAGGTGTATCTGGTGGCTCCCGATGTGAAGGGCTATGGACGGGAGAGGGTAAAGATTTGGATTCGTTAATTCGAAAAGGTGTTAATGCGTTAATCGATTAACGAATTAACACATTAACACGTTAACACATTCAAGAAAATATGGAATTTAGAGACTTAAAGAAACAGTATGCTTCGTTGAAGCAGGATATCGACCGGGCAATGGCCGAGGTGGCAGCCTCGGGAGCCTTTATTATGGGTAACCCCGTAAAGGAGTTGGAACAGGAGTTAGCCGAGTATGTGGGAGTGAAACATTGTCTTGCATGCGCCAACGGTACGGATGCTTTGACACTTGCTTTGAAAGCCCTTGGTGTGGGCAAAGGGGATGCCGTGTTTGTTCCGGACTTCACTTTCTTTGCCAGCGCCGAAGTGGTATCACTTGAAGGGGCAACACCGGTGTTTGTTGATGTAGACCCCCGTACTTTCAATATGGATGCGAAAAGTCTGGAGGATGCTGTCCGCTCGGTGCACGACAACATGACTTTGCGTCCTAAAGCGGTGATAGCAGTGGACCTTTTCGGTCTGCCAGCCGACTTCACAGCCTTGCGTGCCATCACTAAGCGCGAAGGTATGTTCTTGATAGAAGATGGAGCACAGGGATTCGGCGGGAGCGTCAAGATGCCCAAACCCGGGGGGGAGGGCTATGAGACACACCGTGCCTGCAGTTTCGGTGATATCGCCACAACATCCTTCTTCCCCGCCAAGCCGTTAGGATGCTACGGCGACGGCGGCGCCGTTTTCACCAACAACGACGAATGGGCAGCTCTTATAGAGTCCTACCGTGTACACGGAAAGGGCAGTTATAAATATGACAATGTCCGCATTGGTCTCAACTCTCGTCTTGACACCCTGCAGGCCGCTATCCTTCGTGTGAAATTCAAGGCCTTCAAAGAGCATGAGCTAACCGATGTGAACAAATTTGCCGAGTACTACACCCAGCTTATCAGCGGCATGACCCGTTTCATCAAGAAGGAGATTCTCATCACTCCCCCCCATATTCCCGACGGCTATACCAGCAGTTGGGCACAATACACAATTCAATTGAGCGTCCCGTCGGGCAACGGTACTTTCAACCGCGAGGTATTGCAAGCCAAACTGAAAGCGAAGGGCATCCCAACCATGGTGTACTACCCAACCCCCATGAGCTGCCAAACAGCTTTCAAGGAACTGCATAGCTTCGCACTCACCCCCCATGCGCTCAATCTCTCCAAGAGCGTGCTTTCCCTGCCTATGCACCCCTACCTCACCCGCGAGGAAATCCGAACCGTGGCCGAGCAGTTGATTTACAGTATCTAACATTCACTCCCAAGGCACAGGTTGCCATCAAGCATCATGAAGATACTTACCATCATCGGGGCACGCCCCCAAATCATCAAGGCCGCAGCCGTCAGCCGTGCGGTGCGCGACCTTTTCCCTTCGCAAATAAAGGAGTCCATCCTCCACACTGGCCAGCACTACGACACCAACATGTCGCAAGTCTTCTTTGACGAACTCGGCATCCCCCAGCCCGACTTCAACCTCGGTGTCGGCTCTGGCTCCCACGGTTCGCAAACCGCCCGTATGATCAGCGGTATAGAAGAGGTGTTGCTTAACAACCCGTTCGACGGCATCATCCTTTATGGAGACACCAATTCCACACTTGCAGGGGCTGTGGCAGCTTCCAAAATACACATACCTGTTTTCCATATCGAAGCCGGTCTGCGCTCCTTTAACATGGCCATGCCCGAGGAGGTGAACCGTATAGTCTGCGACCAACTCTCAAGCATCTGTTTCGCTCCCACCCAGACAGCGGTGGACAACCTGCGTCATGAGGGCTTCACCGATAGCAAGGCCACTTTCCGTAACGGCAAGCAACGCCGTGTATGCAACTGCGGAGACGTGATGTACGACAATAGCATGTACTTTGCCACCCTTGCACGCAAACACAGCACCATCATGGACGATCTCTCGCTTCAAGCAGGCAATTACATTCTTGCCACCATACACCGCGACAACAACACCGACGACCCCGTACGCCTCAGGTCCATACTCCGTGCCCTGACCGACATCGCACTGCAAGACAGCATCCGCATCGTTCTCCCCCTACATCCCCGAACCCGCAAGATACTGGAGAACACCCCCTCTATCCTCCCTTCGCAACACAACCTCATTACCATCATTCCGCCTGCCAGTTTCTTCGACATCAATATGCTCGAACAAAATGCAAAACTTGTCATGACCGACAGTGGCGGAGTCCAAAAAGAGGCATTCTTTTTCGAAAAGCCCTGTGTTATCCTCAGACCCGAAACCGAATGGGTTGAAATAGTGAATCACGGAGCCGGCATTATTGCCGATGCCGACTACGACTGCATTGTCAATGCTTACCGTCAGTTGATAGGCCACCCCGTGCATTTCCCGCACCTCTTCGGCGATGCCCATGCTGCCGAAAAAATCCTGCAAACCATCTTGGATTACTAACGCTCGCCTGTCATGACACTCTACACCGACACTCTGCACCGTATCGCCTATGCCACAGACGCATCTGCCTATCGCGAAATACCCCTTGCCGTAGCCTATCCCGAAAACGAAGAGGATATCAAACAACTGATTGCCGAAGCCCGCCGACGCAGCACCCATTTAATCCCCCGTGCAGGCGGCACCAGCATCGCCGGTCAAGTGGTGGGAAAAGGTATAGTCGTGGACATAAGCCGGCATCTCAACCACATTCTCGAAGTCAATCCTAACGAACGCTGGGTGTGGGTAGAGCCCGGTGTAGTGCGCGACGAACTGAACCTTTTCCTCAAACCCTACGGTCTTTTCTTCAGCCCCGAAACATCCACCAGCAACCGCTGCTGCATAGGCGGCATGGTAGGGAACAACTCTTGCGGCACCCACTCGCTCATCTATGGAAGCACTCGCCACCATGTACTCGAAATCAAAGGTCTACTGAGCGACGGTTCCTCCTTCTCCACTGCCGATAAGCAGGGCAGCCCCCTGCTTCAAAAAATCTACTCCCAACTCGAAGGCTGGGCAGCCGACCCCGCCATACGTCAACTCATTACCGATAACTTTCCCGACCCCTCGCTACGTCGTCGCAGTTGTGGCTATGCCATCGACGAAACCCTCTCACCCAACCTCAACGCCCTGCCTGGCTCGTCACCGCAACCTGACACCATCGACCTTTGCAAACTCATTTGCGGAAGCGAAGGCACTCTCTGCTTCATCACGGCCATTAAACTGTCGCTCGACCCACTCCCGCCGCAACAACAAATGGTGCTTTGCGCCCACTGCCACTCCCTCCCGCAAAGCTATCAGGCCAACCTCGTCGCCCTGCGTCAAGGCCCTGTAGCCATCGAACTCATGGACGGGAAGATCCTCGAACTGTGCCGCAACAACCGCACCCAAGATCGCAACCGCTTTTTCATCCATGGAGAGCCCGCAGCCCTTCTCATTGCCGAATTCAACGGTTCCGAAATGGATCGCCGCGCCGATGCCCTCGAAAAGGAACTTCTTGAGCAAGGCCTCGCCTATCATTGCAGCCGTGTCTATGGCTCCGACATCAACCGTGTGTGGGCCTTACGCAAAGCGGGGCTTGGCGTTCTCACCGGCGTAAAAGGCGACAACAAACCCATCGGTGTCATCGAAGACACAGCCGTTGCCCCCGACCGCCTGCCCCAATATCTCGACGACTTCCAACAAATGATGCAGAGTCTCGGGCTGGAATGTGTCTACTACGGCCATATCAGCACTGGCGAACTGCATCTGCGACCCATCATAAACATAAAAGAGCCCCAAGGCAGACAACTTTTCCGTCAGGTGGCGGAAGAAACTGCCATTCTGGTTCGCAAACACCGTGGCAGCCTCAGCGGCGAACATGGCGATGGACGACTGCGGGGCGAATTCATTCCTCTCATGTACGGGGAAGAGACCTACCAACTGATGCGGCAGGTAAAACAATGCTGGGATCCTGACGGAGTGTTCAACATGCACAAAATTGTTGACGCACCTCCCATGGACCAATCTCTGCGCTACGATGTCAACCAGACCTATCTCTGCAAAGACAGTGACCTGATGTGCAGCATAGAGCAATGTAATGGCGCTGGCGATTGCCGCAAAAGCAATGCCATTGGCGGCACCCTATGCCCCACCTTCAAACAATCGCACGACGAACTTCTCTCCACCCGCGCCCGTGCCAACATACTGCGCGAAATCCTCACCCGCGGACTACCAGACAAATCAGACCCTTCCAAACTCCTCGAAGAAGTCCTGTACAGCTGTCTGGCCTGCAAAGGCTGCAAAGGCGAATGTCCGTCGAATGTCGATATGACACACATCCGTGCCCAAGTGCTACAAATGCTCTACGACCGCCACGGTACCCCCCTGCGCAGTTGGATGGTAGCCCGCATGGCAATGGTAGAACGCCTTGGCCACCTCGTCTACCCCTTCTACAACTATTTCGCCACAGCCCGCTGGTCATCAGCAATCATCAAACGCATCGTCTCATTCGCACCCGAACGCTCCATCCCGCCCCTCTCACCCCGCACCATGCGCAAACTGGTCAAAGCCGATGGCAACGCTTCAAAAAGCGAAAAGAAAGTATTTCTCTTTGCCGACGAATTCACCGACCTTCAAGAAGCCGAGTTAGGACAAACCTTTGCACGCCTTCTTAGCGCCTTGGGTTACCAAGTCATCATACCCAAACATGTGGAAAGCGGCCGTGCCGCCATATCCAAAGGCTGCCTGCACTTAGCCTCACGGTTCGCCCGCCGCAATGTGGAACTGCTTCGCGACCTCGTCACCGACGACACTCCCCTTGTAGGTATCGAACCCAGTTGCATACTGTCGTTCCGCGACGAATACCCTGGCTTAGTGCCGCCCGAAATGCGAGCCGATGCCGAAAAACTGGGACAAAATTGTCTCCTGTACGACGAATTCATCATGCGCGAAGTAGCCAGAGGCAATATCCGTCCCGACCAATTCAGCACAGCGACCGTCGAAATATGGCTCCACGGACACTGCCACCAAAAAGCGCTTGTGGGCATTGAAAAAACTGCCGCAATGCTTCGACTGCTAAAAGGATGCCAGCTGCACATCATTCCCTCCAGCTGCTGCGGCATGGCCGGCTCGTTTGGCTATGAGAAAGAACACTACCAAACCTCCCTTGCCATTGGCGAAATGCTTCTCTTCCCCACCCTGCGCAAAGCCACCGCCCCCACTGAAAACACCGACACACAACACCCAACCATAGTAGCCGCCCCCGGAACCTCATGCCGGCAGCAAATCCTCGACGGCACAGGCATCCACGCCGTCCACCCAATCGAAATCATGTACCGCTGGCTGTCCCGATAACCCTCAGCCTTGCCACAAAAAAACGAAAAGCCCCTGCCATACGACAGGGGCTTTAATCTAAAAACCTAAAACAAATTACTTCTTAGCATATTTCTTGTACTTGCTCATGAACTTATCAACACGTCCAGCAGTGTCAACGAGTTTCAATTTGCCTGTAAAGAAAGGATGGGAGGTGTTCGAGATTTCCAACTTCACAACGGGATACTCGTTACCATCGGTAAAAGTAACGGTCTCTTTGGTTGCAGCGCAACTTCTGGTCAAAATCATGTTATCGTTGGACATGTCTTTAAACACAACCAGTCTGTAATTCTCGGGATGGATACCTTTTTTCATCTTTTTGGATTCTTTTTGCCGTTTTAAGCAATGGCTCGTAAACGATTGTTAATATTAATTTTATCTTACTATTTTCGGGTTTCAGGAGGTGCTTTTCAGTACCTTTTTGAGTTTGCAAAGATACGAACTTTTTTCGACATGGCAAATTTTTTCTTCGTTTCAATGCGAAAAAGCGTTTTTTCCACCCTCCTATGGCAGCCGATAATTCATTCTGCGGTGCTCGGCCATCTGCTCATACCGGGTACCCGGGCGACCATAGTTGGCATATGGATGGATGGCTATACCTCCGCGCGGGGTAAAAATACCCGTCACCTCAATATAACGCGGGCCCATCAGCTCCACCAAATCCTTGAGGATGGTATTGACACAATCTTCATGGAAATCGCCATGGTTACGGAACGAGAAGAGATACAATTTCAAACTCTTGCTCTCAACCATGCGATGGTCGGGAATATACATGATGCGAATCTCGGCAAAATCGGGTTGTCCCGTGATGGGACACAACGTAGTGAACTCGGGGCAGATAAACTCCACCCAATAATCACTCTCTGGGTGACGGTTCTCAAATGCCTCCAACACCTCGGGGGCATAATCAGTGCGATATGCCACTTCGTGGCCTAACTGCTGCAAATTGTCCGACTTTCTATCCATGATAATCGTTTATTTAAAAATAGTATACCGGAGACCCCTGTCGTACACATCCACACCCTCGTGGCGTTTCACCAAACGCACAACACGAACGGTGACCGGGAGAATCAACAACTCGTAGAGCGTCTTCAAGCCCACCTGCCACAGCACAAACTGAGGCATCATACTCCACGGCACCAGTCCCGCCAAAGCGATAGGGAAAAAGATGACCGAATCACAGGCTTCGCCCGCAAGGGTACTCACCACCGCACGCAACGCGAAACGGCTACCCTGAGTGCGCACCTTCATCTTCGACATCACCATGGCATTAACAAACGAACCCACAAGGAAAGCGAGGAACGACGCAACAGCCACTCTCGGAGCAAGGCCGAAAATAGAATGGAACGCATCTACATTGACCCCTTCGCCGGGCAGCACATCAACCAGCGCACCCAACAGCACAAACAGGAAGTTCATGCCAAAGGCCATCCATATCAGCATACGCGCCCTACGGAATCCCCACACCTCTGACACCACGTCGTTGATAATGTAGCTGAGGGGGAATACCAGCAAAGCTCCCGTAAAATGAGCCGGGCCAACTGAAAATTGTTTTAGTGCAAAGAGATTTGCTGCCATGAGGCAGGTTGTGAAAAGTGTTGCCAACACACAGAACAACACACTCACAGATTGTGTTTTCTTACTCATATCTTGTTTTGTTAAAGGGGGTTATCAAGGACCCCTGCGGTTAAAAATCAAGTGCAAAGATACATTTTTTTCCCCACATGCAAGGAAAAATCAATATTTTCTTTATTTTTCATGCTCCAACACCACATCCCTGCCCATTGCCTGCACTAACCCGCAACATTCCACCGCCAAGAAACCCTACTTGCCCTGCAACAGACTTTTGACACCCATCTTAACACCCACTGAACAATCCCCCCACGGTTTCAAACGGAACCTCCTTCCATCGCTCGTTACCCCTCAGTTATTCCTTCGTTATTCCATCCTTTTCCTTTTATAATAGGAGAACTGAAGGTAAAGTGACGAAAAAGGAGCGACTGCCAAACCGAGCAAGAGACAACCAATCCTTAAAGGGACAACGAACGACTGACAAAATGACACATACCGCTGTTGGCACAGAAATTGACGAATGGGAACGGGAACATTGCGCCCATTAAACGAAAAATAAAAAATACAGATAACATGAACGGTAATTTGAATGTACAGACCGAGAACATTTTTCCGGTTATTAAAAAGTTCCTCTATTCGGATCACGAGATATTCCTGCGCGAATTGGTGTCGAATGCTATAGACGCCACACAGAAACTAAAAGCCTTGGCTTCACGCGGTGAACTGAAAGGCGAGACAGGCGACCTGACCGTGGAAATTGAAGTGGACAGCAAGAAGAAGACCCTCTCCGTGAAAGACCGCGGCATAGGCATGACCGCCGAGGAAGTGGAGAAATACATCAACCAAATCGCTTTCAGCGGTGCCACGGACTTCCTTGACAAGTACAAGGATGTTCAGGAGAACCTGATAGGCCACTTCGGCTTGGGTTTCTATTCGGCATTTATGGTGGCCGACAAGGTGGAGATTTTTTCCAAGTCGTACAAGGATGAACCAGCTATCCATTGGAGCTGTAATGGCAACCCCGAATTCACCATGGAAGAGGATGAAAACCGCACCGACCGCGGTACGGATATAGTATTACACATTGCCGACGACTGCAAGGAATTTCTTGACGAACAGCAAGTATTACAACTGTTGCGCAAATACTGCCGCTTTATGCCTATTGCCATCCGTTTTGGCGAAGAGAGCGTTTGGGTGGACAGCGAGACGGAGTTTGACGAGGTGGACGATGGGAACGGGGGCAAGAAGAAACAGCCCAAGCGTGTGGAGAAGAAACAGCCCCGCATTATCAATGACACCGAGCCGGCATGGAAGAAGAGCCCTGCCAATCTGACAGACGAGGACTACAAGAAGTTCTATCACGAGCTGTATCCAATGAACTTCGAGGATCCCCTGTTCCAGATTCATTTGAATGTAGACTATCCCTTCAATTTGACGGGTATCCTCTACTTCCCGAAGGTGCGCAAAACCATTGACCCCAACCGCAATAAAATACAGTTGTATTGCAACCAAGTGTTTGTCACAGATAGCGTAGAAGGCGTAGTACCCGACTATCTGATGCTGCTGCACGGTGTGCTGGACAGTCCGGACATTCCATTGAACGTGAGCCGCAGCTATCTGCAAAGCGACAGTAACGTCAAGAAGATTTCGGGTCACATCAGCAAGAAAGTAGCTGACAAGTTGGAAGAGATGTTTAAGAACGACCGCAAGGATTTCGAAAACAAATGGGACGACATCAAGATTTTTGTGGAATACGGCATGCTGACCGAGGAGAAATTCTGCGAACGGGCATTGAAGTTCGCCCTGTTGAAAAATACCGAGGGACAGTTTTTCAGTCTTGACGACTACCGCGAAAAGATTGCCCCCTTGCAGACCGACAAGGACAAAAACGTCATCTATCTCTATGCCAACGATGCGGAAGAGCAGCACGCCTATATCGCCAAAGCCAAGGAGAAGGGCTACGATGTACTGCTGATGGACTGCGTGCTGACACCCCACTGGGTAAATCTGCTGGAACAGAAGAAGGAGAAGAGCCGCTTTGTGCGCGTGGATGCCGACACTGTCGAGAAACTGATTGCCCACGAGGACAGCATCCCTGAGAAGATGAGCAAGGAAGACCAGGAAAAATTGAAACCCATCATTGAGGCTGAAGTGGACAAGCAGAAGTTTACCGTGCAGATGGAGAGCATGGAAAGCGACGACCAACCGATGGTTATCACACAGAGCGAATTTATGCGCAGATACAAAGAGATGGCTGCCACCAGTGGCGGCGGGATGGGATTCTATGGCGAGTTGCCCGAGAATTACAACCTGATAGTGAACGTAAACCACCCGTTGATAGAGCAGGTGCTGAACGAGAGCGACGCCGACAAGCAGAAACAGCTGGTTCACCAACTGACAGACTTGGCTCTACTTGCCAACGGCCTGTTGAAAGGCGAGGCTCTGACAGAATTCGTCAAGCGCAGCATCAAGATGATTTGACATCATATTGACAAAAAAAAGGCGGGCTTCGCATTACGAAGTCCGCCTTTTACTTTAGGGTAATCTGCCAAGGGAAGATGGCCACCAAGGGAGCTCCTCGCGGCGAATGGGTCGCCACATACTATCTGGAGAAGGAGACAAAAGGTAATGTCCTTCAGAAAGAGAGGCCGCAGAAAGTATCAATCCGTAGCAAAAATTATCTATAGGAACCATCAGCAATACATTATTGTTCGAAGTCACTTCGCTTTGAGCCACTGTGGTGTCACAGACAAATACGGCGACATATTTCCTTTTTCCATATTGAAAGAACAGGGAACGACTGAAATGCATCACCGAATCAGTAATCGCATCAACAATTTCCTTGGTTTTAGCCTCGCCTGTTTTTTGGCTCTTCCGATAAATGCGTAGG
>DBXQ01000095.1:14018-20798 GCA_002309955.1 Bacteroidales bacterium UBA1208 | reverse complement strand
AAAGGGGATACCGTTATGGTGATTGCTGGCGAGGACAAAGGCAAGACCGGAAAGGTATTGAAGGTTTATCCCGAAAAGAATCGCGCCATCGTGGAAGGTCGTAACCTTGTTAAGAAACATACTAAGCCCAGTGCCAAGAACACTCAGGGCGGTATTGTTGAACAGGAAGCTCCTATCCATTTGTCCAACCTGATGGTTATGGATGGAAAAACTCCTACCCGCATTGGTCGCAAGATAAGTGAGAAGACTGGTAAACTCGTTCGTTATTCCAAAAAAACAGGGGAGGAGATTAAATAATGGCATACATTCCTACATTAAAGACCAAATATACCGAGGAGATTCTGCCCGCATTGATGAATGAATACGGGTACAAGACTGTCATGCAGGCTCCCCGTTTGAAGAAAATCACGTTGAACCAAGGTCTTGGCAAGGCTGCTATTGCTGATAAGAAGGTTATCGACAAAGGCATTGAAGAGATGACGCTGATTGCCGGCCAGAAAGCTGTGGCTACGAAGTCCCGCAAAGATATTTCTAACTTCAAATTGCGTCGTGGCATGCCCATAGGTGTTCGTGTGACTCTTCGTGGTGAGCGTATGTATGAGTTCCTTGAGCGTCTCATCACCGCTTCTATTCCTCGTATCCGTGATTTCCGCGGTATTAACGACAAGGGTTTTGACGGCAAGGGTAATTATACCTTTGGCATTTCTGAGCAGATTATTTTCCCCGAAATTGATATTGACAAGATTGACCGCATCCAGGGTATGGATATCACTTTCGTAACTTCCGCTAACACCGACAAGGAAGCCATGTCGTTGCTCAAATTGTTTGGCATACCTTTTAAGAATCAACAAAAATAAAAGATAATGGCAAAAGAATCAATCAAAGCAAGAGAACGCAAAAGAGCCAAGATGGTGGCACGTTATGCAGCCAAGCGTGCTGCTCTGAAAGAAATTGTCCGCACCGGCGACCCCGAGGATGTTGAGAAAGCTGTTATCGCTCTTCAAAAACTTCCTAAAAACGCTTGTCCCATTCGTATGCACAATCGTTGCCAGCTCACAGGTCGTCCCAAGGGATATATGCGTCAGTTTGGTATTTCCCGTATTAACTTCCGCGAAATGGCCGTCAGTGGTTTAATCCCTGGTGTTAAAAAATCAAGTTGGTAAAATTAATCAGTAATCATTGGTAGCTTTGCAAGTTGGCAAAAACCAATACTACAAAACTTAAAATCAAGAAATAATAACATGGTAACAGATCCCATTGCAGATTACTTGACCCGCATGCGCAATGCTATTGCTGCGAAGCATCGGATTGTTGAAATTCCTGCATCTAAATTAAAAAAAGAGATCACCAAGATCTTATTTGAGAAAGGTTATATCCTTAACTACAAATTCGAGAATGAAGGTCAACATAATCAGAGCATTAAAATCGCTTTGAAATATCATCCTGTGACCAAGATTTCCGCTATTGCCGAACTCAAGCGCGTTAGTTCTCCTGGATTGCGCCGCTATGTCTCTGTCGAAGATATGCCCCGTGTTCTCAATGGTCTCGGTATCGCAATTATCTCCACTTCCAAGGGTCTTATGACCGACAAAGAAGCCCGTACACTGAATGTAGGCGGAGAAGTGATTTGTTATATCAGCTAATCAAAAGAGAGGAGTTAAGAAATGTCAAGAATAGGTAAAATGCCCATCAGCCTGCCCACAGGTGTTGAAGTGAAAGTTTCTTCTGACAATGTTATTACTGTTAAAGGGCCTAAAGGTGAGTTGACACAGAAGATAAACCCTGCTATTACTGTCAAGCAGGAAGACGGTACTCTCCATTTTGAACGTCCTTCTGACAGCAGAGAGCACAAGGCCATGCATGGTCTTTATCGTGCACTTGTCGCCAACATGGTGAAAGGTGTCTCTGAAGGCTTCAAATGTGTGCAGGAAGTTATCGGTGTCGGTTACAAAGTACAGGCAACTGGCAATGTTATGGAGATGGATTTGGGTTACAGTCACAAAATTTTCTTTGAACTTGCTCCCGAGATTCATGTTGAGACGGTTACCGAGAAAGGTAAGAACCCGATTATTACTATGACTTGCTGTGATAAGCAAATTTTAGGTCAGGCTGCAGCTAAAATACGTTCTCTGCGCAAACCCGAGCCTTATAAAGGTAAAGGTATCCGCTTCCAGGGCGAAGAGATTAGGAAGAAGGCTGGTAAGGCTGCTGCTAAATAATAAAAATTAGAACGCCAAAGTAAAACAATTATGGCTACAAGAAAAGATATAAGAAGATCAAAAATTAAATTCCGCATCCGTCATAAGATTAGCGGTACCGCTGAAATGCCGCGTCTGTCTGTGTTCAGAAGCAATAAGGAAATATATGCACAGGTTATTGACGATGTAAAGGGTGTGACACTGGCCGCAGCTTCCTCTCGCGAGAAAGGTGTTGAAAAGAGTGGCACGAAAAGTGAAATGTCAGCAAAGGTCGGCAAACTCTTGGCCGAACGTGCTATTGCTGCTGGTATCAATACTGTGGTGTTTGACCGCAATGGTTATCTCTACCACGGTCGTGTTAAATCGTTGGCAGATGGTGCCAGAGAAGGTGGTTTAAAATTCTAAAGTCATGGCAGAAGTAAACGTTAAAAGAGTAAAATCAAGCGAAATCGAGTTCAAAGATCGTCTTGTTGCAATCAATCGTGTAACCAAGGTCACCAAGGGTGGTAGAACATTCACTTTTGCTGCCATCGTTGTCATTGGTAACGAAAACGGTGTTGTTGGTTATGGTCTCGGCAAGGCTAAAGAAGTTCAAGCTGCCATCCAGAAGGGTGTTGACGATGCCAAGAAAAACCTCATAAAGGTTCCTGTTCTCAAAGGTACTATTCCTCATGAGCAGTGTGGCAAATACAGCGGTGCGCGCGTCTTCCTTAAACCGGCTGCTCCTGGTACTGGTGTTATTGCCGGTGGTGCTATGCGTGCCGTTCTGGAAAGCGTCGGTGTAAAAGATGTGCTGGCAAAGTGCAAGGGCTCTTCAAATCCTCATAGTGTTGTGAAGGCTACTATCAATGCTTTGTTGCAGATGAAAGATCCTTATATGGTTGCCGAGCTCCGTGGTATCACCCTCGATAAAGTGTTTAATGGTTAATCATAGGAGGATAGAATCATGGCAGAAAAGACTTTAAAAATCAAACAGGTTAGAAGTATCATCGGACACCCAGCTCGTCAGAAGAAAACGATGGCAGCGTTAGGGCTTAGAAAAATCAACCATGAGCGTACTGTGGTCGCAACCCCTCAGATTCTTGGTATGATTGAGAAGGTGAAACATTTAATCACTGTTGAAGAAATATAATTAATGTTGATAGGTCGTCGTTGCTCACAGCAATGATTGTGTCAATGACTTCAAAACTACAAAATAGAATATTATGAGCTTAAATAATCTCCAACCCGCAAAAGGTTCCATTAAGCATTCCAAACGCGTCGGTCGTGGTGCTGGCTCTGGCAAAGGCGGTACATCTACACGTGGTAATAAAGGTGCCAAGGCTCGTTCCGGCTATCACCAGAAAATTGGTTTCGAAGGTGGTCAGATGCCTATCTATCGTCGCTTGCCCAAGTTCGGTTTCAAAAATATCAACCGCATTGAATATGTTGGCATAAATATCGACACCCTCAATGCTCTTGCTGAAGCTAAGAATATTACTGACTTCAATGTCGATGTTTATAAGCAGAATGGTCTTATCTCCGGCAAGGATCGTATCAAGATTCTTGGCCGTGGCGAATTGAACAAGGCCATCAACGTGACCGCTCATGCTTTCACTGCTACTGCTAAGCAGACTATTGAGGCAAAGGGTGGTGTTGCCACAGTAATCGAATAAAGTTTATGGAGTTGATGTAGTTAATGTTGTACTGGCAAAACTTCATCAACTTCATGGCTCCATCAACTTCAAAACAAAAAAAATAACAATAATGAAGAGATTAATACAGACACTCAAAAACATCTGGTCGATTGAAGACCTGCGGAAAAGAATTCTTTATACATTGGGACTGGTTCTTGTTTACCGCATTGGTTGTTATGTCGCCCTGCCTGGTGTCGATCCTACGCAATTGCAGAATCTGCAGAATCAGGGTTCTGATGGTCTGATGGGTCTGTTGAACATGTTCTCTGGTGGTGCATTCTCCAATGCCTCCATCTTCGCTTTGGGTATCATGCCCTACATCACTGCCTCCATTGTGATTCAGTTGTTTGTCATGGTTGTCCCCTATTTTCAGAAGATGCAGCACGACGGTGAAAACGGCCGCAGAAAGATGAACCAGATCACCCGTCTGCTCACTGTTGCTATTACTGGTTTCCAAGCTCCGGCTTACATCACCAACATGATGTATCAGTTAGGTGCTTCGTCAACAGCTATTTATCCTTTTGATGGTAGTTCTCCTACATGGACATTTTGGGCTTCCAGCATCATAATCTTGATAGCAGGTACCCTTTTCGTCATGTGGCTGGGTGAGCGCATCACTGAGAAAGGTGTTGGAAATGGTATCTCTCTGTTGATTATGATTGGTATCATTGCACGTCTTCCTTTTGCACTCTTTGGTGAATTCGTTTCCCGTCTCACCGACGCGGGAGGAGGTCTTGTGATGTTCTTGATTGAGATTGTCGCCTTGCTCGCTGTCATTCTGTTGGTTATTTTGCTTGTTCAAGGTACCCGCCGTATCCCTGTGCAGTATGCAAAACGTATTGTTGGTAACAAACAGTATGGCGGTGTCCGTCAGTATATCCCTATTAAGGTGAATGCTGCTGGTGTCATGCCCATCATCTTTGCTCAGGCAATCATGTTCATCCCGATCACATTCATGGGTTTCACAGGCAATTCTGACTCTAAATTTTGGATGGCCTTTACCGATTTTAATGGTTTCTGGTATAACTTAGTATTTTTCGTGCTGGTTGTCCTGTTTACTTATTTCTATACGGCAATTGCCATCAACCCCAACCAAATGGCTGAAGATATGAAAAAGAATGGTGGTTTTATCCCCGGTGTTAAACCAGGTAAAAAAACTGCTGAGTATCTTGAGGGTATTCTTTCAAAAATCACCCTTCCTGGTTCCATCTTCCTTGCCATTGTCGCTATTCTTCCTGCTATTATCCGTCTCTTTGGTGTAAATACTCAGTTTGCCCAGTTCTATGGTGGTACCTCGCTCCTCATTTTGGTCGGTGTTATCCTTGACACGCTCCAGCAGATTGAGAGCCATTTGCTCATGCGCCACTACGACGGTCTCACCAAAACTGGTCGCATCAAAGGTCGTACCTCTATGTCCGTACAGGCATAATCTAATCAATAAAGTAGATGATACTCCTTAAGACAAAAGAAGAAATAGAACTGATACGTGATAGTGCCCGTCTCCTCGGCAAGACTCTTGCCGAGGTGGGCCGTCATATTCAGCCTGGAGTCACCACGGCTTTCCTTGACAATCTCGGTGAGCAATTTATCCGTGATAATGGTGGTATTCCTCTATGTAAAGGATATGAAGGCTTTCCTGCGGCTTTTTGTATATCGGTAAATGATGTCGTGGTTCATGGTATACCTTCCGACAATTTCTTCATTAAAGAAGGCGATAATGTCTCTCTTGATTGTGTTATTGAGTATAATGGTTATGTGTCTGATTCGGCATACACTTTCACCTGCGGAGAAACCTCTTCCGAAATGCAGCGTCTCCTCAAAGTTACTAAAGAAGCACTATACATTGGTCTTGAGAAATGCAAGGCAGGCAATCGTATTGGCGATATAGGTCATGCTGTACAGCAGCATTGTGAGAAAAATGGCTATTCGATAGTCCGTGAACTCTGTGGCCATGGTGTTGGCTTTAAGATGCACGAAAGCCCCAATGTTCCCAACTATGGTGTGCCAGGTACTGGCTCTTTGCTTAAAGAAGGTATGGTAATAGCTGTAGAGCCAATGGTCTGTATGGGGTCAAAGAATGTTGTTTTTTCTCGAGAGGACGGATGGACGTGCCGCACCAAGGACGGAAAACCCGCAGCCCATTTTGAACACACTGTAGCTATCGGTGCCAATGGCCCCGATATACTTACTACTTTCGATTTCATTGAACAACAATAATTATTATACGATAACTAAAACTAAATGGCAAAACAATCATCCATACAACTGGACGGAACTGTAACAGAATCTTTAGGCAACGCTATGTTCCGTGTTGAATTGGAAAATGGTCATCAAATCATTGCCCATATTTCCGGCAAGATGCGTATGCATTATATAAAGATTCTTCCAGGAGACAAGGTCTCTATAGAGATGTCTCCCTATGACCTCACTAAAGGCCGTATCACTTATCGTCACAAATAATCGTTGCTCAACGCTCAGTGAAAAAGAAATAAGAATTAATCGATTAATACAATAAAAAATGAAAGTAAGAGTTTCTGTAAAGAAAAGATCCCCTGAATGCAAGGTTGTCCGCCGTCATGGGGTCGTCTATGTAATCAACAAGAAGAATCCTAAGTTCAAACAAAGACAAGGATGATTAACTAACAAAAAGAATAAAAAGAATTTATGGCAAGAATTGCAGGTATTGACTTACCCAAAAACAAAAGAGGAGTTATAGGTCTCACCTATATCTACGGCATTGGTAGAAGCCTTGCATCCGAGATTCTGGCTAAAGCCGGCATCGATGAAAACAAGAAAGTGCAAGACTGGACCGACGATGAACAGAACACCCTCCGTACCATTATTAATGATGACTATAAAGTCGAAGGTGCGCTCCGTTCCGAAGTTCAGATGAACATCAAGCGACT
>DBXQ01000095.1:13706-13943 GCA_002309955.1 Bacteroidales bacterium UBA1208 | reverse complement strand
GGTAAGAAGAAAACAATCGCTAACAAAAAGAAAGCTACCAAGTAAATAGTAAAGGTAGCAACCTACTGCGGACGATATTTAGATTAAGGAGCAGTTGGTAAAAGAATGTAAAATCAAGCACAATTAAAAAACTATTATGGCAAAAACTTCTAAACCGACTAAAAAAAGAGTCGTAAAAGTTGAACCCCTTGGAAGAGCATGTATCTTTGCTTCTTTCAACAACGTTATTATTTCGTT
>DBXQ01000095.1:0-13610 GCA_002309955.1 Bacteroidales bacterium UBA1208 | reverse complement strand
TATGATTTGGGCCTAAGAAAAGTAAAAGTCTTTGTTAAAGGACCTGGTTCAGGACGTGAGTCTGCTATCCGTGCAATCAACGGCTGCGGCATTGAAGTGACTGAAATTGTTGACGTTACTCCGCTTCCTCACAACGGATGCCGTCCTCCCAAGCGTCGTCGCGTCTAATTAGAAAGAACGGATTATTCCCTTTCGTAATCAGAAACATTTATTCAATATTGTAAACAATGGCAAGATATACAGGTCCTAAAACCAAAATAGCAAGAAAGTTCCACGAACCTATTTACGGTCCCGATAAGAACTACGAAAAGAAACCTTACGCTCCGGGTATGCACGGACAGAATCGTCGTCGTGGTAAAGTCTCGGAGTATGGTACTCAGCTTCAAGAGAAGCAGAAAGCCAAATATACTTATGGCATCCTTGAGCGCCAGTTCCGTAAGCTCTACGCCGAAGCCTCCCGCCGTGGTGGTATCACTGGTGAAGAACTCATGAAACTCATTGAGGCTCGTCTTGACAATGTTGTCTATCGTCTCGGCATCGCCTGCAGCCGTGCACAAGCTCGTCAGCTCGTGTCCCATCGTCACATCGCTGTCAATGGCAATGTAGTCAACATTCCTTCTTACCAACTTAAAATTGGTGATGTCATCTCTGTTCGTGAGCGTTCCAAGTCTTTAGAGATTATCACTGACAATCTCGCTTCTCGTGCCAACAACTATCCTTGGCTTGAGTGGGATGGCTCCAGTCTTACCGGTAAGTTCATGAGCTATCCTGAGCGTACGGACATCCCCGAGACTATCAACGAACAGCTCATTGTCGAACTCTACTCCAAGTAGTAGTGTTTTCGTTACCCAATGCTTGTTACTGGCTGTTCATTTTTCCAGTCGGTATATAAGAGTCAGGGTCAGTGAAACCAAATATCAAGAAAGCAATCAAAATGGCAATATTATCTTTCCAGAAACCCGACAAGGTGGTTATGCTCGAGGCCGACGATTTCCGTGGCGTTTTCGAATTCCGACCCTTGGAGCCTGGCTACGGCATCACCATCGGCAATGCGTTGCGTCGTGTCTTGCTCTCTTCTCTTGAAGGTTTTGCAATCACTTCCGTGCGCATTGAAGGTGTTGATCATGAGTTCTCCTCCCTTCCTGGTGTGGTTGAGGACATGACCGACATCATCCTTAAGCTGAAGCAAATCCGCTTCCGCCGCCAAATCGAAGAGTTCGAATCCGAAAAGGTATCCTTTGTCGTTGTAGGTCAGCCTGTTTTCAAAGCAGGTCATCTCAACAACCATCTCAATGGCTTCCAAGTCCTCAACCCTGAGCTTGAAATCTGCCACATGGAGACTACTACCGAACTCAAAATCGAACTCACCATCGAGAAAGGCCGCGGCTACGTCCCTGCCGACGAGAACAAAAAGCCGGGTGACCCCATCGGTGTTATCGCTGTCGACTCTATCCATACGCCTATCAAGAATGTCAAATACGAAGTCTCTGACTATCGTGTTGAACAGCGTACAGACTACGAAAAACTGACCTTCGACATCCAAACCGACGGTTCTATCCATCCGAAAGAGGCTTTGAAAGAAGCTGCCACTATTCTCATCCAGCACTTTATGCTTTTCAGCGACGAGCGTATCACTCTTGAAGCCGAGCCTAAACCTGTGCAGGAAGAATTTGACGAAAGCACCGTCTATACCCGCCAGCTCCTTAAGACCAAGTTGGTTGACATGGATCTCTCTGTCCGTGCTCTCAACTGCCTTAAGGCCGCTGAGGTTGAGACCTTGGGCGATTTGGTCTCGTTTAACAAGGCCGACCTTCTGAAGTTCAGAAACTTCGGCAAGAAATCGCTCACCGAGCTTGAGAACCTCGTTGCTTCAAAGAACCTCGAATTCGGTATGAACATTAGTAAGTATAAATTAGATAAAGAATAATAAGAAATGAGACACGGTTGTAAAGTAAATCATCTGTCAAGAACCCACGCACATCGCGTTGCTATGCTCTCCAACATGGCCACCTCTCTCATCATGGAGAAGAGAATCGAGACCACGCTGGCCAAAGCCAAAGCACTCCGAGTATATGTCGAGCCCATCATCAATCGCTCAAAAGAGGACACCACCAACAACCGCCGTGTTGTCTTCAGTTACCTCCACAGTAAAGAGGCTGTCAACGAACTTTTCCGCGAAATCTCGCAGAAAGTCGCTAACCGTCCTGGTGGTTACACCCGCATTCTGAAGACTGGCATTCGCCACGGTGATAACTCTGCCATGGCTATCATTGAGCTCGTCGACTACAACGAGAACATGCTGAAACCCATTGCCGAGAAGAAAGCTAAGGCAACTCGTCGTAGCCGCGCCAAGAAGGCGGAGACTGCCGAGACTCCTGTAGTGGAGACTCCCGCAGTTGAAGAGACCCCCAAGGCCGAATAAATTCTCAGCTAATCACTGCAACAAAGGAATGCGGGGTGGTCTCCACCGCTGCATTCCTTTTTTCAATTCTCCAGCAATTAGTGTAATTCTCAATCAAATTTACAAACCACATAGATGTTTTTTACCAAATACATATAAATTTATGTCACAGATTATAGCAATCAGGGGCCGCCAGATTCTCGACTCTCGCGGCAATCCCACAGTAGAAGTCGAAGTATTTACTGAACAGGGTGCCATGGGTCGTGCTGCAGTCCCCTCAGGAGCCTCTACCGGCGTCCACGAAGCCTGCGAACTTCGTGACAACGACAAGTCTGTCTACCTTGGCAAAGGCGTCCTGCAGGCCGTCAACAATGTTAACAACGTTCTTAACGATGAACTCCGCGGCATGTATGTCGAAGAGCAACGCTCTATCGACCAGAAGATGATTGAGCTCGATGGCACTCCCAACAAGAGCCGTCTCGGTGCCAACGCCATCCTTGGTGTTTCATTGGCTTGCGCCAAAGCTGCAGCCATGGAGTCCGGCCAGCAACTCTACCGTTACCTTGGTGGTTGCGGAGCCTACCTGCTTCCCGTCCCCATGATGAATATCCTCAACGGTGGTTCGCATGCCGATAACAGCATCGACTTTCAGGAGTTCATGATCATGCCCGTCGGAGCCCCCACTTTTACCGAAGCTCTTCGCATGGGTGCCGAGGTTTTCCACAACCTCCGCAGCGTCCTTAAGGCACGCAACATGTCCACCAACGTGGGCGACGAAGGCGGTTTCGCCCCCAACCTCGCCTCCAACGATGAAGCCATTCAGGTGGTCTGCCAGGCCATCGAAAAGGCTGGCTACCGCCCAGGTGAAGACATCTTCATCGGTCTTGATGCTGCAGCCTCCGAGTACTACAATCCCGAAACCGGTCTCTACGAGATGCGCTGGTCCACAGGTGAGAAATACAACGCCACTGAGATGGTTGACTTCTGGAAACGTTGGGTTGACCAATATCCCGTCATCTCTATTGAAGACGGTATGGCCGAAGACGACTGGGATGGCTGGAAACTCCTCACCGATGCCATCGGTGACCGTTGCCAGCTGGTAGGAGACGACCTCTTTGTCACCAACGTCGAGCGTCTCCAAATGGGTCTTGACCGCAAAGTGGCCAACTCCATCCTCGTTAAGCTCAACCAGATTGGTACTCTCTCCGAGACCATTGACGCTGTCAGCCTCGCCACCCGCAACGGCTACACCTCCATCATCTCCCACCGCAGTGGTGAGACCGAGGATACCACCATCGCCGACCTTGTCGTGGCTCTTAACACTGGGCTTATCAAGACAGGCTCCGCCAGCCGCACCGACCGCATCTGCAAATACAACCAGCTCATGCGCATTGAAGAAGGACTCGGCGACGAAGCTCAGTACCTTGGCAAGAATTTCAAATTCATCAAATAAAAATACCATCGGTATCTTATATCAATCCCCCGTATAGACATTCGTACGGGGGATTTTTTTGTGCCGAAATACGTCAAGGAATATTCCTACGCCATTACCCCAAAGTTAAATGTTAACAAAACGTGTAAGAAAATGGATTTCTTCACGTCATATAAACAAAAAGCATTATCGTCAATTAATACTTGTACAATATGAAGAAATTGTTATCCCGACTCATGGTTGCTGTATCCTTGTGTGCAGTGCTAATGACCGCCTCATGCACCAAAGAGAATGTAATCCCGGTGTCCTCCAGCCTATACAACGGCCTTGTGTACTTGTGGGAGCAGCGCGAATCGTCCAGCTGGAATAACACTCTGGAGAGACACGTGTCCTATTATGGCTACACACTATTCCGCGACACAACTTACGGCATCGGCAGGACAATCTTATACCTTTGCCAGACCGACACCGCTATCTATCTGCTGAATGTCTGGTTCAGGAACGACTCCCTCTTGTCCCTGAAATGCTCGCTCTACTCTCCGCGGCAGCATTGGATGCAGAATCAGATGGCAAGGTGTGAACAGGAGATGTATAACCGTCATCCGGACGACTATATCGGAGGCTCGTTCTATTGGTTTTTGCGGCCGGACATACTCAACGCTGTTGACGGTGGCGATGTGCGGACTCACGATCTTTTTGTCCAGCGGACCGTGGAGCATGCCCGCGACGTGTGGGAGTGGGTAGAGGCACGCACACGTTATGGTCTCCACCCGCCCTATCTGGGCGAAGACCAGCTCCAGCTGCACACCGATGGCACCCAGTATGAACTCCGCCAGTTGGGATTGGACAACATCCCGGTAGGCATCACACACCATTTTGATGTCCAGTTCAATATTTACGACACTACCGGATGGAACGACTGGAACCTCTGGCCTTGATTGATGGAACATGGCAATATGCTCCAAAGGAGCTGCATGCTATGTTGGCTATTCATTCTTCAGTGGTAGTAGTACTGCCGTTCAACGGTTGTTCAATGGTATTTTACTATTGAACAACCGGATCATTAATGAAGAGATGGCGAAAGAACACTGGTCTTAAAGATATCGGCAGCGGTTATAAATCAGTCCATAAGAAGTTTCTTTATGTCTGGAAACCGCTTATATCAAAAAAAACGCGTATATTTGCATTTTTGATTAATCCTGCCTGTGGCCGAGGGTTGTATGCCTAAGGAGGCTGGCAGGACCGATAAGAACACTTAGAAAACGATGAACAACATACGTAACTTTTGTATCATAGCTCACATCGACCACGGCAAGAGCACGCTGGCCGACCGTCTTTTGGAGTATACCGCCACGGTGTCGCAGCGCGACATGCAAGACCAGGTGCTGGACGACATGGATTTAGAGAAGGAACGCGGCATCACCATCAAGAGTCACGCCATACAGATGAATTACCGTTATGATGGCGAAGGCGAGAACGCAGGCAAGGACTTTGTGCTGAACCTTATCGACACGCCGGGTCATGTAGACTTCAGCTACGAGGTGAGCCGTTCGATAGCAGCGTGCGAGGGGGCGCTACTTGTGGTGGACGCCACGCAGGGCATCCAAGCACAGACTATCTCCAACCTGTATCTCGCCTTGGAAAATGACTTGGAAATCATCCCCGTGATGAACAAGATAGACCTTGACAGTGCCATGCCCGAGGAGGTTGCCGACGAGATTATCGACCTGTTGGGCTGCAAGCGCGAAGAGATTCTGTCGTGCAGTGCCAAGACGGGTATGGGTGTGCCCGAAGTGTTACGAGCCATCGTCGACCGCTTCCCGGCTCCCAAGGGCGACCCCGATGCTCCGTTGCAGGCGCTGGTGTTCGACTCGGTATTCAATCCCTTCCGTGGCATCATCAGCTATTTCCGCATCATGAACGGCACCATCCGCACCAACGACCATGTGATGTTCGTCAGCACCGAGAAAGACTACCATGCCGATGAGATTGGCGTGCTACGCCTGAACATGGAGCCGCGCAAGGAATTGAAAGCCGGTGACGTGGGGTATATCATCAGCGGTATCAAAACCTCGAAGGAGGTGCGTGTGGGCGACACCATCACACATGTTGAGCGTCCGTGCGACAAGGCCATCGAAGGATTTGAGGCCGTGAAACCCATGGTCTTCGCTGGTGTGTATCCTGTAGATACTGACGACTACGAGGAACTGCGGGCTTCGATTGAGAAATTGCAGCTTAACGATGCGTCGCTGACGTTTGAGCCGGAGAGCTCGCTTGCGTTGGGATTCGGCTTCCGCTGCGGGTTCCTCGGCCTGCTGCACATGGAGATTGTGCAGGAACGATTGGAGCGCGAGTTCAATATGGATGTCATCACTACCGTGCCCAATGTGCAGTACAAGGTGAAACTGACCAACGGTGAGGAAAAGGATGTCTACAACCCCTCGGGCATGCCCGAGCCGAACAACATCGCCGAGGTGTACGAACCTTATATCCACGCTCAGATTATCACTAAGGCCGACTTTATCGGGTCGGTTATCAAGCTGTGTATGGACAAACGCGGCATACTGAAAAACCAGACCTACCTCACCACCGACCGCATCGAGATAACATTCGACCTCCCGCTTGGCGAGGTGGTATTCGATTTCTACGACAAACTGAAGAGCATCTCGAAAGGGTACGCCTCTTTCGACTACTACCTGAACGGATTTCAGCCGTCGAAACTCGTCAAGCTGGAGATATTGTTGAACGGAGACCCCGTGGATGCTTTGTCGACCTTGACCTATGTCGACAATGCCTACCCCATCGGGCGCCGCATGTGCGAGAAGTTGAAGGAACTGATACCCCGGCAGCAGTTCGACGTAGCCATACAGGCTGCCATCGGCAGCAAGATTATCGCCCGCGAGACCGTGCGACAGGTGCGCAAAGACGTCACGGCCAAGTGCTACGGTGGCGACATCACCCGCAAGCGCAAGCTGTTGGAGAAGCAGAAAGAGGGCAAGAAGCGTATGCGCCAGGTGGGTAACGTGGAGGTGCCACAGAGTGCCTTCCTCGCTGTGTTGAAACTGGATTGAATAGAGATAAGTTTGTCTGATCCTCAATGAGAATCAAAAGTTAAAATAATTGTCATGAAGATATTTGTTATAGCATTCTTGAGTGCTTTGGTGGCGGTGCTGGCAACGTTGGCGCTGGCAGGGTACATCTTTTTCCGCATCACCAAGCGGTATTTCGATAATCAGCAAAAGTTGCAGATGTTGCAGATGCGGGTGGATGAACACCGCGAGGCGGTGAAACTGGTTACCCCCATACGGTTGCAGGCCTACGAGCGCATGGCACTCTTTTTGGAACGCATTGCGCCGGAGAGCCTTGTGCTGCGCTGCTACCAGCCGGGTATGGACACCAAGCTGCTACAGGGTGTCATGACCAAGACTATCCGCGATGAGTGGGAACATAATCTTAGCCAGCAAGTCTATGTATCGTCCGAAGCGTGGAGTCGTATCCGCACAGCCAAGGACGAAATGATGGGTGTCATCAATTCGGCTGCAATCACTGTGCCGACCGATGCCGACCCAACTCGTTTGGCCAGTACAATTTTTGCCTCAGTGGCAGACGGCAAGCAACCTACGGTGCCAGCACTCGAATTCCTTAAACAGGAGATGCGCGACCTATGATGCGGCACCGCTCCGTCATAGTTGTTCTTGCTCTTTCCTCATTGCTTTTGGCATCAGGCTGTATAGTAAAGCCCCGTGACGAAGAGCGAAAACCTGTAAGGGTAGGGGTGATGCAGGCAGCCCAAGGCACTGCAAGCAGTCAACGCACCTATGTAGGTACGGTCGAGGAGGCCTCTACAACTGCAGTGGCGTTCAGTCTCGGTGGCCGAGTGACTGCGGTGCATGTGCGAAACGGACAGCATGTGGTAGCTGGTCAACGGCTGGTCGACATAGACAATAGCGATGCCCTTAATGCTTGCGAGGCAGCCCGTGCCACGCTCGAAGAAGCCAAAGATGGGTATCGGAGAGCTAAGGTTGTCTACGACAAAGGTACTCTTCCAGAGATAAAATGGGTTGAAGTGCAGACTCGTCTTAATCAAGCTCAAAGCGTCTACGATATTGCCTGCCGTCGGCTTGACGACTGTTCCCTCCAAGCCCCTGTCAGTGGAATTGTTCAGCAGGTCGCTATAGAACCGGGTACCTATGTTGCACCGGGAGTGCCAATATTGTCAATCGTAGATCTTTCAAATCTTTATGTCCGCATCAGTGTCCCTGAAATCGATGTTAACCGTGTTGCCATAGGCAGTATGGTGTCGGTGGATATAGGTGCCTTGCCCGATTCCTTGGGTTTGGGGCTGACAGGCATCGTTACAGAGCGTAACGTGACTCCTGACCCGATAGCTCATAGCTACAGTCTACGGGTTCGTCTCCAACGTCCTCCCCACGGATTATTGCCTGGTATGGTGGGCACATGTCATCTGTCTTCAGCGAACCAGTCCCGAGGGATGGAATTGCCTGCACGTGCTGTTCAGCTCACCACTAACGGCAGTCGTTTCGTATGGATTGTCAAACAGGGACGTGCTGTTCAGGCTCCTGTTACAATTGGCGACTTGACAACATCCGGTGTGCTTGTCACCTCCGGCATCTCTCCCGACGACACTGTTATTGTCGACGGAACGCTTAAGGTTTCAAAAGACACAGAAGTAGAACCTGTCCCAATCCACTAATGGCCGACTACTGCCTATGAAGAAGTCCACTGGCATCATTGAGACTGTTATGGCCAACCCGAAGATTATCTTTCTGATTGTCGGGTTGTTGGTGTTTTTTGGCATTTATGGTCTTGACAAGATGAATAAGCAGGAATTTCCCGAGTTTGTCATCCGTCAAGGCATCGTGGCTGCTGTCTATCCCGGAGCTTCAAGCCAAGAGGTGGAAAACCAAGTCACAACACCCTTGGAAGACTACCTTTTCACCTTCCAAGAGGTGAATAAAGAGCGTACATACAGCTATACAAAAGAGGGTGTGGTGTACGTATATGTCGAACTGGACTATAGTGTGATGAACCAAGCCGAGGTGTGGTCGAAGATTCGGCATGGATTGAAAGACTTCAAAAGCCAGTTGCCGAGTGGAGTGTTGGCGTTGGTGGTGGTGGACGACTTCGGGAATACATCGTCAATGCTGGTTTCGCTCGACTCTCGCGACAAGACTTATCGCGAAATGGGTCGCTATATGGACATTCTGAAGAAACGGCTGCGCACCGTGCCTGCGGTGGGCAACATCAAATCATATGGTGAACAGAAAGAGGAGTTGAACGTATATGTGGACAAAGAAAAGCTGGCCTCATATGGCATTAGTTACCAAATGCTCACGGCACAACTTTTCGGTCAAGGATTGTTAAGTATTGGGGGTACTATTGACGATGGGGGAGAAATAGTGCCTCTCCATGTGGCCAGCCCATTCCATTCCGAGGCCGAACTGGGCGAACAAGTGGTTTTCACTTCACCCTTGGGGCAGGCTGTCCGTTTGCAAGACGTGGCCAGAATAGAACGCAGCTATGCTGCCCCGCAGAACTATATTACCCACGACGGTAACCGGGCATTGATTCTCAGCATAGAGATGCGACCGGGAAACAATATTGTAAAATTCGGTGAAGATGTGGGAGCAGTGCTGCAAGACTTCAGCCGTATCTTACCCGACGGGGTGTCGCTAACCCGTATCACCGACCTTCCTAAAGTGGTGGACGACAGCATCTGGTCATTCCTCAAAGACCTCCTTACAGCCATCCTTGTGGTTATTCTGGTCATGCTCATGCTGTTCCCCATTACTTCGGCACTTATCCCAGCCATCGAAATACCCCTCACTACGGCCATCACCATATCGGTCATGTATATCATAGGCTATGAAATGAACACCGTCACCTTGGCAGCGTTGATAGTCACCTTGGGCATGATAGTGGATGACAGCATAGTTATGATTGACGGGTATATGGACAACCTGCGCCGAGGTGAGAGGCCGTGGAAAGCTGCGATACACAGTGCCAAAACCTTTTTCCCCTCGTTGGTGGTGGCTACAATTTCCATATGTGCCATTTTCTTCCCTTTCCTTTTCACTATGGTAGGGCCGTTGGCCGATTTTGTGAAATTCTTCCCCACCACAATAAGCATATCATTAGGCATCTCCCTTCTGTTGGCCATGCTCCTTACGCCTTGGTTGGAGCAAAAAATGATTAAATCTGTCACCCGCAAGCGGTCAACTTTGTTGACAAGAATTCAGAATAAATTCTTCAATGGATTGGAGACAGGTTATGAGCGGCTGTTACGACTCTGTTTCAGTCATCCATGGCACACGATAGGAGCGGGTGTTTTGTCTGTTTTTTTGGCAGCAATACTCTTTTTGCATCTTCCGCTTCAGCTTATGCCCAAGGCTGAGCGTGATAGTTTCGCGGTGGAGATTCATTTGCCCCATGGGGCTTCGTTGCAGCAGACAGCCGGTATCTGCCAAAAGTTCGAAGCAGTCTTGCAGCAGGACTCCGATATATTGAGTGTCACCACATTTGTGGGCAGCGGTTCTCCGCGCTTCATGGCTGCCTATGCCCCCAATATGCCGTCGTCCAACTATGCCCAGATGATAGTGCGTACCCGCGACTACGATGTTACCGAAAGGGTTATCAAGCGGTACAAAGACACTTATATTGATGCTTATCCCAATGCTTCCATACGAGTCAAGCAACTTGACTATCAAGGGGTGAAAAACCCGGTCGAGATACGGCTTTCGGGTCAAGATCATGCACTTCTGCGGCAATATGCCGACACCTTGAAAAACCACATGCGTACCCAGTGCGACGATTTGGTGTGGGTACACAGCGATATGGAAGGCTTTCTTCCCTCTGTGCGGATAGACCTCAAGCCTGAAGAGGCCTCGAGGCTGGGAGTGAACAAAGCTCTGCTCTCGGCCAATTTGGCAGCCATCTTCGGCGGTCTGCCCATTACTACCCTTTGGGAGGGGGATTATGCCTTGAAGGTGAAATTAAAAATCGATGACAAAGGTCAGACTAATGATTTTGATCGTTTGCAAAACACTTTGGTGCCTACGGCAGTTCCCGGATTGTGGGTTCCCTTGCGCCAAGTGGCAACCATCAGTCCCGATTGGCAGCCTGCACTGATAGCCCATAGGGGAGGGGTGCCGTGCGTTACTGTAGGTGCCGACCTTCGTTTTGGTTGCAGCCAACCTGTTGCCATGGCCAAGATGAAGCCTTGGCTGGAAAATGAGTTCGCCCAGATGATTCACATGGATGAACCCGACGCCGATGCAGTCTCGTTCTCTTATGGAGGTCTTGACGCTGTCAATCAAGACAACATGTCGGGCATTATCATTGGTCTCATTGCCGCAGTCATTATTGTCTTCTTTTTCCTCCTTTTCAATTTCAAGCGTATCCGACTCACTCTGCTTGCGCTTTCGGGTACTACGCTCTGCCTCTTGGGAGGCTTTGTCGGTATTTGGATTTTTGGAACCGATGTGAGTCTTACCGCCATTATCGGCATTGTCAGTCTTATTGGCATAAATGTGCGCAACACAATAGTGATGTTCGACTATGCCGAGCAATTGAGAGCCACAGGCCTGCCATTGCGTCAAGTGGCTTTCGAGGCGGGTCGCCGACGCATGCGACCTATTTTCCTTACCAGTGCCACTACTGCTGTAGGCGTGATACCTATGATAGTGCACCGCAGCACCCTATGGATGCCGATGGGCATAGTTATCTGTTTCGGTACGCTTTGTGCCATCGCGCTCATTGTCACCGTACTGCCAGTGGCATACTGGAAACTGTTCGACAGCAAAAAAAAGAAAACTTTGGAATGTTGATACATCGAGGCTTGCGGGTTGGGCATACGGCAAGCCTCTCTGCCAAATAATCATTATGCAATGAAACTTTTTACCATCCTGTTTATCCCAGTTCTATTAGCCAGCTCTGTTGCTGTAGGACAACCTGCTGTCCAGCCCGACAGTGGTCAATGCCTGTTTCCTCATCCCGACAGTTGTGTGGCGATGGCTTTGCAAAACCAGGCTGCCATGAAGAATGCCATACTCAATCTCTCGGTAGCTACCGAAACCCGACGGGCGGCATTCACCAAATATTTCCCGTCCATCAGTGCTTTGGCGGGCTATTTCCATGCCTACAAGCCACTGATTGATGTCTCTGCATCCGACAACAGCGACCATATCACTCTCTCTGCCACTTTCGATGGCCGTCCTATCAGCGAACAGCAAGCTGAGCTTCAGCGTACACTCGAAGAAATCGGTCTTGGCGAGGCCTCCCGTTATATCGAAAATCTCATAACCCTTTTTGTCGACCGCTTTGCCTTCGATGCACGTATCCAGCTACTCGACCACGGCGCTTTTGCCAATGCGGTGCTAACACAGCCCGTCTTTGCCGGTGGGCGCATTATCAATGGTAACAAACTGGCTCAACTTGGTGTCGAGGCTGCCGAGTTGCAATTGATTATGACCCGTGATGAAGTAGAATTGAATGTCTACCAGTTGTATTGTCAGCTTCTGTCGCTGCAGGAAAAAGAGTCTACCCTCCACCAGTTGCAACTCTTGGTCGATACCCTTGAGCGCGATGTCTCTGCTGGTGTCGAAGCCGGTGTCGTGAGTCGCAACGACCTCTTGCAGGTACAGCTCAAACGAAACGAGCTTACCGTTGCCAAGATCCGTCTCACTGACGGTATGGATTTGGTCGCCCGTGCTCTTTGCCAGTACATGGGCTTGCCGTACGATGGGAATAGGTGGAGAGTCGAGAACAACCAGTTAATGTATTCATGGCTCAATGTCCAGTTGCCGAATCCTGATTTCACGCTTACCGACTCTCCTGCCACCCGTCTGCTGGAAATCGGTGTCGAGGCTGCAACTCTTCAAAAACGCATGGTAGTTGGTGAATCGCTTCCTCAAATGGCAGTTGGTGCCACCTATGGAGTTAATAACTTGATTGGCGACAATCTGCGTCCCAATGGCATGCTTTTTGCTACTATCAATCTTCCCGTCACAGCATGGTGGGAGTCTGCCCATCAAATACGCAAACAGGAATTGCTCAGGCAACAGGCTCAGAACACCCGCAGCGACTTGACCGAAAAACTCCTGCTCCAGAAAATCGATGCATACTATCAGTTGGCTGCGGCCTATCGTCTTGTCGGCGTGCGGCAGGAGGCAATTCGCTACGCCGAAGAAAACTTGACCGAGGTGAAGAACTATTTCGAAGCGGGAATATACAGCATGAAAGACTATCTCGAAGCCCAAACCCTGCTCCAGCAAGCCCGCAACGAGGCTGTTGACCAATGGGTCGACTACCTGTTGAAACGCCTTCGCTACCGTCAGTTGGCTCGTCCCGTCAGCCATGGGGGCTGATAAATGATTCTCTTTTGCCATACACTTCTTTCTTTATACCCCGGCACTCCGTGCCACCTCTCTCAAGAGGAATGGGAATCATTAGCACAACAACAATAACATAACAGGCTTGGCACTCTTTGCGCCAAGCCTGTTTTATCATCATATCTTTTGCCGATTATTCCACCAGCAGTTTCTTGGTCACTACGCCTTGCTCCAAATACAGGGCCACCACATAGGCCCCCCTCTTCCAGCCGCTCACATCCACGTTGGCCGCTATGCCGTCCACTCTTTCCTCATGCACCTTCATTCCCGTCATGTCATACACCTCCATCCGGCCTATCCTGTACGACGACATCACACTCACCACCCCCCGTGCGGGGTTAGGCATCAGATACACCATGCGGTCTCC
>DBXQ01000088.1 GCA_002309955.1 Bacteroidales bacterium UBA1208 | reverse complement strand
GTGTCTACTTTATTAGGCTGGTACATGTCTACTTTATTAGGCTGGTACAGGCTGGTACAGTCAACTTGAAAAAAGTTGCAGAAACACCCATAAAATACTTGCAAAAAGTTGCAATAATAGCACAGAATAACCTGCAAAAAGTTGCAAATATTTACTGATATATCTGCAAAAAGTTGTATATTTGCACTTGAAACAAGACAAAGAAAATGCTGCAAAGAAAAGTAATACAACAATTTAAAGAATGGAAAGAATCTTCGATGCGAAGATCGCTATTAATAAATGGTGCTAGACAAGTGGGGAAAACAACTGCTGTGAGGATGTTTGCTAAAGAAAACTACAAATATTTTGTAGAGATTAATTTCCTCAAACAACCAGCAGCCAAGTCAGCCTTCGACGGAACGTTGGACACACGTACTATTATACTTGGGCTTTCGGCTGTGGGGTTTGGGCCTTTTGTAGAGGGCGATACCTTAGTGTTTTTTGATGAAATTCAGGAATGCCCCAATGCCCGCACCGCTATCAAGTTTTTGGTAGAGGAAGGGAAATACGACTACATAGAGTCCGGCTCCCTACTTGGCATCAATTATAAAGATATTCCTTCATACCCTGTAGGGTTTGAAGAGGAGGTGATGGTGTATCCACTCGACTTTGAGGAATTCCTATGGGCAAAAGGAATAAGTACCGATGTCATAGAACTGCTACAGGAATGTTACACCGAGCGTCGACAGGTGCCAACACTGGTTCACGAACAGGTAAGCCGTTATTGGCGAGAGTACCTTGTGGTAGGAGGCATGCCTGATGTAGTGAATGCATTTGTCACGCAGGACGATTTCGGACAAGTTCTACGAACACAAAAGGCAATCATGACTACCTACAAAGCCGATATTGCCAAATATGCAGGGACTGACAAAGTTATTGCACGGCAGATTATGGACGCAATCCCATCGGAACTAGGAAAGCAAGACAAGCGATTTGTATTGGCTAACCTTAGGAAGGGAGCCTCAAGACGAAAGTACGAGAACCCCACCCAATGGCTGGTTGATGCAGGAATAGCGTATTACTCTTTTAATGCCAAGGCTTTTGAACTACCGTTTGAGGCCACAGAAAATAGGAGCCTATACAAGCTGTATCTCGTTGATACTGGCCTATTGAGCTGCATGCTTCTACGCAATATACAATTGCAGGTAATGAACGGCGACATTGGAGTAAACGAGGGCGCATTGGTGGAGAATCAAATAGCCTGTGTGTTGGCATCAAAAGGAATTGCGCTACACTATTACGACAGGAAGAGCCGTCAAGAGTTGGATTTCATCTATCCCGAGAATGGAAAAATAAATATTATAGAGGTAAAATCAGGCAAAGACTACCACCGTCATGCTTCGCTTGATACTGCCATAGAGAACTACAAAGACAGAATTGGCATGAGCTTAGTGTTTGCCCCATGTAATGTGGAACAATCCGAAAACTATACTTATCTACCACTATATATGTCCATGTTTATCTAACTCTATAGAATAACAAACAATATGCAACTTAACATTTTGCTAATAACATTTTGTTAAGTCGGGATTTTGTTGTATATTTGCAGTAGAAAATAATGAAGATGAATATGGATAACCCTTTTGTTTTCAACTGATATCCTGGTACTATTACGCTGTAGCCGACCTGTCCTTGATGCGGTGGCTGGAGAAGGTGTATTAGGCAGCTTATCCGCATGCGTTATCATAAGGGTTGTGGTTTGAAAAAAAGTTGTATATTTGCAGCGGTAATTGATAGAACGATGGTAAATAAAAGTATAAAATCAATAGTTATAAATCAATTTATTATGAAGAGAATACATGTAATGGCGATAGTCGGCCTGATGGCTGGATTGATGATGCTGGCAAGTTGTGAAAAAGAGTTTGGCAGTGATAGCGACGGGGTGCTGCCCGGTTCATTCTCGGTGAGTGCCACACGGCAGGTGCATTTCTCGCAGGGCAACCTGCAGTACAAGGCCAGCAACAATACTTGGCGATTTGCAGAGCACCAGTACGATTATGTGGGCAATGCCAATAGTAAAATCAGTTCTACCTACAATGATTGGATAGACCTCTTCGGATGGGGGACCAGTGGATGGAACAGCGGGGCAGGTTGCTACGAGCCTTGGTCGACCAGCACTTCATGGATGGACTATTATCCGGGTGGCTCAAACTCCATTGGTCTGACGGGAGCTTACGCCGGGGCCGACTGGGCATGGTACAATGCCATCAGAAACGGCGGAAACACAGCCCACTGGTGGCGCACACTCACCCATGACGAATGGGGTTACCTGCTTAACACCCGCGCCGACGCTGCTTCCAAACGCGGCACGGGCAATATTGACGGTGTGGGCGGACTGATTATCCTGCCCGACAGTTGGACGCTGCCTTCGGGCTGTCCTCAGTTCAATCCTGGCCTTGCATCGAGTTATAGGGACTGGTCACACAACAGCTACACTTCTGCCCAGTGGTCGCAGATGGAGGATGCCGGTGCGGTGTTCCTGCCTGCCGCTGCCCGCCGCAACGGCACGACTGTCTATGATGTGGGCAGCGACGGGTACTATTGGGCATCCACGCCTTACAATGGGGGCGACGCGTACAGTATGTACTTCCACAGCAACGAGCTCAACGCCGCGGGCAGATATAGTCGCCAAAGCGGGTTGTCTGTACGTCCCGTTCGGGATATAAGATGAACACTCATCTGAATTGAGAATTGAGAGTTGAGACTTGTCAGGCGATAATTCTCAATTCTAAACTCTCAATTCTCAACTTATTAATAGTACTTGTGATACGAGAGATACGTGGAGAAATAACAATTTTCCACAACTTACTTTTTGCTAATAATTGTGTTAAGTCGGCTTATGCCATAAACCCGATTGGCCGATTTGGGTTAAAGCGTGAATGTGTTATCACGCTATTGCGTAAGGATAACACAAGGGCGTAATAACACATTCACAGTTTGTCAGCAAGTTATTCGCCGGTGCGGAACAGAGGCTGCAGGGGATTGTTGACTGTCCCTTGCCGCCCTCCGTTGTAGAAGGGGAAAGCGGCATCGCCGTAGAAGATGTTATTCAGTACGGAGGAATAGTAGCGCAGGGTGATGGGCTCGTTGTTTCCGGGAATGGGGGAGGTGATGTAGACAAAGAAGAGGGTGCCGGAGGGATTGGCCACACCGACACACTGGCCGCCACAGAAAGCCCCGACCATGTCGGAGGAATCGATATGCCAGTTGTCGCCAATCTGGGGATAGGTGAGTGATAGTTCCACCTCGACGACGGCGGTCATGCTGCTGCTGTAGTCGTAGTTGGTGTCGACCACCCAATGGGGTGCGCTGAAATTGCCGGTAGGCGTGCCGGGATTGTCGGGCGTGATGGGAACGGTGACGTTCTCCTTTTGACAGCCCGTGATGATAAGCCCCATGAGGGCAATCAGGATGATTATGCTCTTTTTCATTTCTTTATCAGTTTAAGGGTTGTAACAGTACCGTTGTAATTGATTGATGCGAAGTATACGCCATCGGGGAGTGCGGTGCAATTGGTCCACAGCAGTTGCGGAGCTGAGCCTTCGAGGGAGGCCACCTGCACGCCCTGCACGGAGTAGATGCGGATGCTCATCTGTGCGTCGAGCGGAGCATGTGTGTCGGAGACGGTGAAGGTGACACGGTCGGTGAAGATGGAAGGCAGTGCCATCACAGCGGGGTTGCTTTCGCTCGAGGACTCAAGGGCAAGCATCACAGGTTCGCGGAGCGAGCCGAAGTGTGCATTGGGCTGGTAGGAAATCCGAGTGGATGCAATGCCAGTGAGGCCGTCCTTCTGCTCAAGCATGAAGGACACCTGTCCGCTTTGGTCGGAGCCGATGGTGATGAAGAAGAGGGTGTCGCCATCCACCACTTGAGGCAGGGTTACCGCCGAGAGCGAAGAGCCTACGTAAGTCAGCACTTGCGCACACTGAGCGGGATGCTCGACGGTGGCAATCATGGTCATGTTGGTGGAATGGGGACTGGTAAAGCCCGACGTAGATGCACCTTTGTTGCCACTCTTTGAACCGCCTCTATAGTTATAGTTGTTGTGGTGGTAGGTGAACGATACGGGGTCGTTGCCGACGCGTTTGAGGAGGTAACCCTCGCCAGGATACAGGGCATTCAGCGAGCCTTCCCATCGCTGGTTTTCGGAGTAGACGGCGAAGCTGTGCTGGGACTTGACGATGTCGCCCACGGAGGCGTGGTCTACATAGTCGGCCAAGGCGTTGGTGATGTTGTCTTCGTAGGAGAGGAGATAGGGCATGCTGTTCCAACCATGCGAAAGCTGGATGGTCCGTTCGGTATCGGTTGTGATGCGCTGTCCTACCACTTGGGTGTTGTAGTGGTCTTTGTCGGTTTGGATCATGTACGTCTGTTTGTAGTTCACGTTGGAAAGCGAGCCTACCCAATGGGCACCGTTGTATTCGGAGAACTGCATGGCAGAAGCTGACTTAATCTGGTCGCCGATGGAGAAGGGTTCGTTGGTGAAGAACAAGTCGTCCAATTCTCCCTCATGGTCAGGGATGATGTTGAAGGAAATCCAGTTCCATCCAGATGAGAGGTTGAGGTTCTGCACCTCGTTGGCAGTGGTGGAGAGAATCACTGGGGCGGAAGGTGGCAACCCCGCCATGGAGTCGCTTTGGAAGGAGATAGGCTCCGACGATGAGAGGCTGAAGATGCGGCCCGTGCTGGACTCCCACAGTCGGAAGGAGACAGGTTGTGATTGCGATTCGTCGTAGCCGTAGATAGTCATATAGACGTAGCTGGCATTGGTTTCTTCGTCGAAGGAGATGTGGCTTTGTCCCACAATCTGGTCGTCGATGATTGCCGCGACAATATCCTCGGGATTGGTGTCGTAGACGCCATCCACTACCACCTGTCCCCTGAAGGACATCTGGTGGTCGAATTCCTTAATGTTCAGCGTTGGCCAGGGACATTTGGCTTTCACTTGGATATAAATCTTCAACGGCTCAGCCAGTCCGTTTTCATCCGTCAGATAGATGATTTCGGCATAGGTGCCGATGGGCAGGTCTTTGTCCAATATGAGCTGAAGGGTAAGTGACTCCTGCGGGTCGATGCTGCCGTATCCTTGGCTCACGCTCAGCCAGTCGGGTTCGCCGTCAATGTAGTACTGGTGGCGCCTGCCGCTGGTGTTTCTGATCTGTACTGGGATGATGTAGTCGGTAGCAGCACGGTCGTAGAACACTTCGTTGATGCCTTCAGAGTCCCAAATGAGGGTATTCTTGTTGACATACACCTGCCACATGATGGGGCTGACGGTGCGGTTGCCGTTCATGTCCTCGACATTGCGGACGGTGAGGTAGATGTTGTTCTTGTTGATTTCGCGGTCGAGCATGTTGATGTTAATCAAGAGCTCGTCGTAGTTGAACGACCAGTCGAAGTTGATTTTGGTTAGCAGGTCGCGTTCGCGTACAGGTGCATGGATGTTGCGGTCGGCCATGGAAGCAAGGGTGGCTGAATCGGGAGCAATGACCAGTGGCTGGATTTTGTTAACAACGGTACCGTCGGTGGTCTTGAAGATGCGACGGTTATTGACTGAGAAGATCTCCTCCATAATGCCGCTGGTGTTCTCCCTCTGTTCGGAGAAGGAGATCATGCCCACCAGACCCATCTCATCACCGAAAGGTGAGATGTTGTCGAAGGTCTCAATGAGGCTTCTTGGCAGCGCTTGTTCGAAGATGGCCAAGTCGTCGATGTTGCCGGCAAAGGTGCGGGTGAGGCCGTAGGCATCGCCGCCTAAGACCATGACGCCGCTCAAGCCGCTCAGAGTATCGGTAGCAAAGGTGTTTACCATATCACCGTCGATATAGATGGAGGCATTGTTATAGGTTCGGTTCACGGTGAGTACATAATGGTGCCACAGGCCGTCGGCATACCTGTCGGAGGTTTGCTGCGTCATCCCGTTATTGTGGAACACCACCCGTCCGTTCTCAAGGGACACCAAGGTGCCTTTCTGTCCAGTCCAACCAGCGGAGAAAAGGGCGGCGTTGTATTCTGTGGTGCGGAACCAGAACATCAGCGTGTAGTCCTGAATGGCAGCGCGCGAGAGCACGTTTTGGTCGAGGGTGACGGTTTGTGTTCCGTTCATGTGGATAGAGAATCCCGATGGGGTGGTCCAGTTTGCACCATGCATTGTCAGTGCCGAGCCGTTGGCTATGTCGTGGAGGATTTCTCCGCGTCCCTCGTTCATGGGATAGTATGCTGCCAGTTTATGCTCATAGCCTGTGAGGCGTTTTTGGTGAGTCTCGACAATTTCATCGGCCGATATGGCCTTGAGCCACAAGCGAGCCTCCAACATATTGCCCTTGTAGCCATGGCCGAATGTCAAGGGCGCGGAACCTATGTAGGAAGGAGCCTCCAGGATGTTGCTGCTTGGGTCGGTCACGTTCTGAGTGCCGGCATAGAATTCTACCTCGTTGGTAATATTGTCATAGGTCATCACCACGCGAGTGAAGGCTGTCATGGGTTCGAGGGGGAGGGATTGGACTGTGTAGTCGTCGATGGTGCCATACAACCGATACCGGTTGCCGTCGGGCATTAGGCCGAACGAGATGCCACCATTCTTGGTGGTATGTCCAAAGAGTTCCTGCGGGCGGTTCGAGACGGGTGCATCCGGCTTGACCATCATGTCAATGGAGAATGATTTGGCCGACAGCACACGGGTGACGGCACTGGTGGCCTCGCAGTTGGGCGTACCGTCGAAGTATACCGATGTTGAGGAAGCAATCCCCGACTGGTTGGTGACGCCCAGCAACTGGAAGTTGTTGTCCTCGTCGAGATAGTTGCCCGCAATGGGTTCGTTGAAGCGCAGGCGGCAGTAGTCGCCCACGCCCAGGATGCTGTTGGCCGGCAGAGGTTCGCCGAAGACGCGCGGGCAGCGGGTGTCCTTTATACCGCTCAGCACCTCCGACGACCGAGAGATGAAACCGCTGCCATGACGGCAGAAGCTGACGGCGCGCAGGTCGTAGCGTTGCTCTATGGGGTCGCGTTCGCCATAGAAGCGGATGTTCTCAATGCTTCCGCCCAGTATCATGGCTTTGGTGCCGCTGGCAGCGAGATAGAGGGTGCTGTCGGCATAGTAGGAGCAAAGGTTCACCCAGCCATCGTCACTCTGTGTGGACAGTTTGTATTGTAGCTCTATGTGGTCGAACCCCCTGTAGTTTACATCATAGTCGTTGATGGTGACGGGTAGGTAATAACCCACTGAATCCTTTGGAGACAAGGTGTTCATCACCCAGCCATCGTGTGGCGAGACAATGTCCACATTGCATGACACCGGCACAAAATGCACCGAGAACTGGGCTTTCCCCTTCGCCGACGAAATGCAAGTAGACCCCAATTCAATCACGAGATCCTCAAAGTCGTAGCCATCGCCAGCATATACTTCCATCGTCTTCACGACCACCTGTCCCTTGGTGAG
>DBXQ01000110.1 GCA_002309955.1 Bacteroidales bacterium UBA1208 | reverse complement strand
AGAATCTGTGTTTTGGATGTGGCATATTATTACTATTTTTATTTGTTTATTTTTCCAATAATTTTTTGAGGTCGTCCCAGCGGGGATCGGACATGCCCTCATCCTGCATGGGTGCCTCCTCAATACGTTCGTCCGAGATATATTTCAGCATCTCCTCATCGCACTCACCCTCGGGATGGACACGCTGCATAGGCATACTCACCACTACATATTCGTACATCCACTGAGCCAGATCAATCTTGTAGGCGCTTTCGGGAAGGAAGACCACATCGTCATCATCGGTGGTTTCGGTATCGCTGAATTTGACACATAACTTGTCTTCGCCTTCAACGGGAACCTCAATCTCTCCCAAGCAACGGTCGCAAACGGACTTCACCTTGCCTTTGAATGAAAAAGTGAAGAGCAACATGCGCTCGCTTTTCTCCAAAATGACCTTAAAATCGACCTCTCCTTCTCTAATTTCGTCGTTCTCAAACACCTCAAAAAAGGTGCTATCCAGCGAAAAATCATACTCGTATCTCCCTGACTTCAAACCACTAAACTGAACAACAGTATCGACTTTAGGCTTCATTTTCACGTTCGTATTGAGTTTGCAAAGTTACGACTTTTTTTTGACATAGCATAATATTTGCATATATTTTTAAAAATAAATTGCCATTGCCAGGCAACTAAACCCCATTCCCGTACCCGTTATTCGGGAACATTGGCATCGGCATTCCGTCCCGGAAACCTCTTGTCCGTACCACCACAGCGACGTTTTCCCACAACCCTGACCCCGCTTCTCCAACATTGCTTCGCCGTCACATGTACCATCTTTTTTACCTCCGTGGAGGGAAAACGAAAGTATAAACCTAAATCGGTCATTCGGAGAATAACAATCTTTTTTAATCGGAAAGATCTTTTCGCACTGTCCATGGTTTGCTATTTCACCCGACTTTCGACCTTCGTTCAACCTCATTTCTCCTTCTGTGGAGGAAGAACGATGGGAGAACGATGGGAGAACTGAAGAATAAGGAGCGAAGGAAAAGCGTGCCGCCAGTCTCCAAAAAAACATGCAACACCAAGGATGACAAAAGGCTACGCTTTGGGGAGCGACATGCGACAGCGGCCAGTGGGCACTTGACTGAAGGGAAGTCTATTTACGGCGTTTATGCCTTAGTTTGCCGAGATAGAATGAGAAGAAGGGTTTTGGGTCGTATTTGTTCCAGAGGTAGTAGCTGTCGGCTGTGAGGAGGTCTTTCAGCCACTTGAGGATACCTATCTTGCCAGTCTTGACGAAGGTGTTGAAGTCTTTGTGTTCGTTGATGGCGGTGAAATAGCCTTTTGTGGGATGGAGGTCACCGACGGAATGCAGCAGGGTGGCCTTGGCCCATTCGTAGGGTAAGTTGATGCCGCCGATGGTGCTGGCATAGTTGGAGAGGGCATGACGGAAGTTGATTTCGAGGAAGACCAGACTGCCGTCGTTCTTTTCGATAAACTCGATTTCGAAATTGCCTGAGAAACGTATCATTTGCAACAGACGGACTATGCGGTTGTAGAGTTCCTCATCGTGATAGGTTTTGTAATAGCAGTAGCTGCCGTAGGCACTGTCGGTGAAACGGAAATACTGGCGTTTGAACGGAAGGTAGACAATGTTGCCCGCGTCAATTGAAAAGCCCTGCATAGAGAGTTCGTTCTTCTTTTCGACATATTCCTGTACAAGGAGTGTCTTGCTGACCATGTGGGTGTAGGCTTCGGCCAACGAGGCTTCGTCGTAGTAAATGCCCACGTCACGTTTCCAGCCGTCTTCGTAGGGGTTGAGGGTCTTGGTGATGACGGGATAGTGGATGTGTTGCGGCAGCTGCCCGCGTTCAAGGACTTCGCTGTCGGCGATGGTGAAGCCACACTCCTTGGCAGCAAGGCAGATGTTGTTTTTGTCCATGTAGTAGGTTACACGACCCTGCTCGCCGGCGTTGAAGAGGAAGAAGCCTTGCTTGAGCCGGTCGTAGTTGAGGTCGATAAGGCTCTGGTGGTTGTCGTCGCTGGTGTAGACAAAAGGCGGGCAGGCGGGGTCGGCAAAGCCGAGAAGCTGCTGCAGGCTCTCGTCAAACGAGTTTGTCTGGATAAGTTTACCAACATAGCGGCATTTGCTCACTAACGGGACATGGCCTTCGTTTAACAGGATAACGGTGGGGCGGAGCCCTACCTCGCCCAGGCTGCGGAGGATGGATACGGCATTGATGTTGTCACCGCACAAGACAATGTGCAGATGGCGTTTGACTTCGGGAATGGCCTCGTTTTTTTTCATGGCAGAACAGTTCTTTTTCAACAAAAGGATTGTCGGACAGCTAAGATGATGCTATTTCTTTTTGACCAATGAGCGGTAGGTCTTATAGACAAGGCGACCCAACCGGCTGTACCAGCACTTGAGGTCGACGACCACCAGGCCTTTGTACTGGTTGAGGGTGTGGAGGCCTTCGTAACGCAATGAGTTGGGTGGGGTGATGATTTTTCCAGGCTGGAGGGTGAGTCGGTTGCCTTGGGGAGCCATCGGCTTGATACAAACACCGCCACCATAGGTGGTGGTGCAGTCCTGTGTGGGGCAATAGCAGGTACCTTTGTATTCAAAAGGTTGACCAGCAAGCCGGTTGTCGGCCTGAGAGGAAAGAATGGAATGGGAACGGACGAAGTTTTGTTTTTCCTCGTCCCAGTCATAGACATCCAGGTGGAAGTCGTCTTGATAGCTTGCCAAAAGCTGGCGACGACCGAAGAGGTCGGTCATGGAGGCATCCCAGACGGGGTCGTCGCAGATGCTCTGAATGAATGTGACGGCGCCGGTCGATTCGTCATATTGGTAGAGATTGAGTTTGCCTTCATGGCTGTTTTCGGGATAGATGAACACTTTGCCGTCTTGGCGCAGTATGTTGGGGAAGCTGAGATGGGTAGCGGTGTCCAGAACGATGTCAAATTTTTCAATACGCATGGTACGCCTGTTGATGGACAGTCTGGCTATGCGGCCATATGCTTGGGGCACGCCAATTCTCATCTCTTCGGCCAGAAGGATGATTTTACTATCGGTAACATCCAAAATGAAAGGGTCGGCGAACCAATGGTTCTTGAATGGATTTTTGACGGTGTCAAACTCAACAGGACGGTCTCCAAACACGGCATCAATACCTCCTCTGATGAATGCCAAGTCCCACTTTTTCTTAAAGAATTTTGACATAACAGCCTCTAATTGTTTCTCGTTTGTCTACGCTATATACAAAAAAATAAAGTCTCGCACCAAGGCGAGACTTTATAGGAGTTGCCTTATTTACGGGCAGCGAGTAGTAGTTCCATCATCTTGATGGCCGAGGTACTGACTGGAGTGCCGGGACCGAATATGGCGGCCACACCGGCATCAAACAGGAATTGGTAATCCTGCGGAGGGATGACGCCTCCAGCAATGACCATGATATCCTCGCGACCCAGCTTCTTGAGTTCTTCGATGACTTGAGGGAGCAGGGTTTTGTGGCCTGCCGCCAAGGAACTGGCACCGAAGATGTGGACATCGTTCTCGACAGCCTGTTTGGCAGCCTCGGCGGGAGTCTGGAAAAGAGGACCCATATCCACATCGAACCCCATATCGGCATAGCCAGTGGCTACCACTTTGGCGCCACGGTCGTGACCGTCCTGACCCATTTTCGCCACCATGATACGGGGGCGTCGGCCTTCGAGTTTGGCAAATTCATCGGTGAGAGCCTGAGCTTTCTTGAAAGCTTCGCTCTCCTTGGTTTGACTACTATACACGTTGCTGATAAGATTAATTTTCGCTTTGTAACGACCAAACACTTTCTCGAGAGCATAGCTGATTTCGCCTAATGAGGCGCGTTTGCGAGCAGCGTCGATACTAAGGTCAAGGAGGTTGCCTTCGCCGGTTTCAGCACAACGGGTCAAAGCGTTGAGTGCGGCCTCGACGGCAGCGCTGTCGCGTTCAGCACGGAGTTTGGCAAGACGTTCAATCTGCGCTTTACGCACTGCGGTGTTGTCAACCTCAAGGGTTTCGATGGGGTCTTCGTGGTCAAGACGGTACTTGTTGATGCCCACGATAGTGTCGACATTGCTATCAATACGGCTTTGCTTACGGGCGCTGGCTTCCTCAATACGCATTTTGGGAACGCCACTCTCAATGGCTTTGGCCATGCCACCAAGTTTTTCCACCTCTTGGATATGAGCCCAAGCACGGTGGGCAAGTTCGTGGGTGAGGGTTTCGACATAGTAGCTGCCAGCCCAAGGATCAACGACACGGCAGATATTGGTCTCTTCCTGAAGATAAATCTGGGTGTTGCGGGCAATACGGGCACTGAAGTCGGTGGGGAGGGCGATAGCCTCGTCGAGTGCGTTGGTGTGCAGGCTCTGGGTATGGCCGAGGGCAGCACCCATGGCTTCGATACAGGTGCGGGCTACGTTGTTGAAAGGATCCTGCTCGGTGAGCGACCAGCCGGAAGTCTGGCTGTGAGTACGCAGAGCGAGGGATTTGGGGTTCTTGGGGTTGAACTGGCTGACAATCTTAGCCCAAAGCATACGGGCGGCACGCATTTTGGCGATTTCCATGAAGTGGTTCATACCCACGCCCCAGAAGAAGCTCAAACGGGGAGCGAAATCGTCAACGCTCATGCCAGCATTGATACCGGCACGGAGATATTCAAGACCATCAGCGAGGGTATAAGCCAACTCAATATCAGCAGTAGCACCGGCTTCCTGCATGTGGTAGCCCGAAATGGAGATGCTATTGAATTTCGGCATATGTTTCGAGGTATACTCGAAAATGTCGGCGATAATCTTCATGGAGGGCAACGGAGGATAGATATAGGTGTTGCGAACCATGAACTCCTTGAGGATGTCGTTCTGGATGGTACCCTGCAGCTGTTCCTGGGGAACGCCTTGCTCTTCGGCAGCAATGATATAGAAAGCCAAAATAGGCAGCACGGCACCGTTCATGGTCATGGAAACCGACATTTTGCCAAGGTCGATCTGGTCGAACAGAATCTTCATGTCGAGAATGCTGTCCACAGCCACACCTGCTTTACCCACATCGCCTACCACACGTTCGTGGTCGCTATCGTAGCCGCGGTGGGTAGCAAGGTCGAAAGCACAACTCAAACCTTTCTGTCCGGCAGCAATATTACGGCGGTAGAAAGCGTTGGACTCTTCGGCAGTGGAGAAGCCTGCATACTGACGGATAGTCCACGGACGCATCACATACATGGTGCTGTAGGGACCGCGGAGGAAAGGTGCTATGCCGGCAGCATAGTTGAGATGTTCCATTCCGGCGAGGTCATCTTTGCCATAAACAGGTTTAACGTCTATCTGTTCGGGCGTTCTCCAGCTCTTCTGGATATCGTTCTCTTTCTCCCATTGCACAAAGGATTCTTTGTTTTCACTTTGCGAACGGAAGTCTACTTTTGAAAAGTCAGGTCTCATTATCAATAAATTATTATATTTGTATCATAAATGCACAGGTTGCAAATATAAACATTTTTTTTGACATGGCAAAAAAAGTATGCCTTGAAAGTCAAAAAAACAAAGCCAAGACGCTCAGTTATTCTTTCCGGCTGAGAATGGAGAGCAGACGGATAAAGACGTTGATAATGTCAAGATAGATGTCAAGAGCACAGTCGACAGCGTTATCGATGGTCTTAGGATACATCTGCGACTTGGCGACATCATAGCCGATATAGCCGGAAAAGAGTATCACGAAAATCCAGTCGAAAGCCGAACCGGTATAATGGAAAAGGAAAGTTGCCACCAACTCGGCTATAATGCCCACAATAAGGGCAATGAACAGGGTGCGTCCCATGCCCATGAACACGTTGGGTACAACCAATCCGAGGAGGGTCATGGTGGCCGTGACGATGCCCGTGAGCAGCAGAGCCTTGGTGACAATGGCTACCGGAATGCCTGGAAGAATAATGCAAAGCATAACACCAATAGGGAGCACAAGGAGATTGTAGCCCAGGAAACTAATCCAAGGGTTGGTGGATTTGGCACTGATGGCAATACCTGCAATGGCCAAAACAAAATAGCCAATAAAGAACCAAAGGGGGCTGATGCTGGACATCAGGCGCATGATGGGCATCGCAAAGAAATGCACCATAACGGCATTGACAAGGAATCCCCACAACAGGGTGAGCAGCATGACAGCATTATAGGTGCGTGCAGCGATCTGGTCGCCGATACCTGAATTGAGCCGTTCCTCTTTTCGGGCACTGAAAACGGAGATTGAATTGCTTTGTTCCATTTTGTTTTATTATCGTTTTAAAAAGTCGTTTCGGTTGGATTATCACAATAGAGATTGCTTTGGCCCAGACAGATGGATACCGTCTATTCGGTGGCGAGATTCAACTCTTCGGAGATTTTTTGATATTTCTCCGCTAAGTCATCTTTGCCCATTTCGCTATAGACCATGCTCAGATAATAGGCAGCTGTGAAGTCCTCATCGTCATCTTCCAAAGCTTTGAGATAGCACTGTTCGGCATTTTCAAGGTCGCGCATATTGCCGTACACAACACCTTTTTGGCACGCCACACCGTAGTAGTCAGGATTTAGTTCCAGCACTTTGTCGAAAGCTACCAACGAGTCTTGATACAACGGTCTTCCTGCCGACACATCCACCTGAAGCGTCACTTCTTCGCCTTCGGGCTGGCTCTCTTCGGGATGTTCCATGTCATAGCGAAGCCCCGCCAAACGCACAGCCAAATCCTGATATTGAAGGCCTGCCTGATTCAGAGAAAGCCCCAATTCAAACCAGAGCTCGGCATCATCGGGTGCCCTTTCCAATTCCTTACGCAGACGAACCACATCGTCGGAACCATGAGTAATAATATGTTCCATCTGTTTTGACAAGGCCGAAACCATAGCCTCGGGTGTCAATGTCTTGAAAATGTCCATCTTCTATTTCTTTTTACATCATTAATACATGCTTTAGCAAAGCATGAAAGAAATTGCAAATATACACATTTTTTTTGAACCAACAGAGTCATGGACGAAAAAAGACATCTTCCGCCCTGTCCTTCTACGTTCTCACGTCTATTGGTTATTTGTGGTACCAGCTACGGATATCACCATAGTCCATATCGTCAACGAGCACACGGCCTTTGGTCACATGCCCAAGAAAGCAGCAATTTATGCGCGCCTCATCCATCTTGAGCAGGAAGAAATCGTCGTGTCGCTCGGGCAGCGAGACAATAAACCGGCCTGACTCTTCACCAAAAAGAAAGGCATCAAGGCGGATTTCTCGGCAAGCGAGAATGTCAAAACCCACATGTCCATTACTGCCCGCCACCAGTGTGGCAAAGAGACCGCCTTGTCCCACAGGCCGGAGCGAGGTGATGATTTCAGCATCCAACAGACTGCCGAGGATGAGCTGCAGATACTCAATATCTTCTTCCACAGTGGTCATCTTGACGGGGTCGGCCACAATGTGGAGGCATTGGCGGGCATACTCCGAATCGAGGAACTGGGTGCTCACATTCCCCACCATATAGAGCAACTCGCTGCGAGAGAAAAAGATCAAACTCGCCTCGTCGCCAGTATTTGCATCCACAGTAGGGTCGATATTCTGCATCAGTTCGTGCGCCAAAGCGATGCAATCCTTTACACGGGGTTCCCGTATATCCTTGTGGGTAGTATCGGTACCTGTATAAAGATATTCGTGCTTTTCCACCACATGGTGCTGCCCTTTGAGCCAGCCGTAAAGACTCTGCTGCCGACCGTTGGCCTCCCACATAGCCAGGAGGGTGCTCAGCTCCTGCACCGTGGGCATACGGCCAATGATGCCCATCACCTCTTCGTAGGCGGGCTGGCTGATGCCCATGGCCTCCATGATTTCGGGGGAGACCAGCTCTTCGTCATGTATAGCGTCGGCACTCATATCGGCTACTATTTCATTTCTTCTCTTCATAACGTTTGGCTCACCTTTTTATTGCCTTTGGCAACAGAAGTCTGTTATGTCAAAAAAAAGATGTATATTTGCAGCGTCAACCTCCCGATCCCTTGATGGGTAAGCGGGTGGGTTACAGGACATAATAAGAAAGACGTTGAGCGAAACGTTTTATCTGCGGCGTACAGAACTTCGCAACTTCATACCTACCGCACGGTAAAACAATGACCATCGTCCATTGGAACGTTATACATTGTCCTAATGTATACTCGTCAGCGTGGGCTTCGGCATTGTTTATCCTCGGTAGGTGGGCATGCGAAGGCCTTGTACGCGGGATAAACGATGAGTTTGAGATACCCGCGCTTCTTTTTTTATGTTTCCTTGGTTTGGTTAATTTAGTTCGGTGTAGGTATCCGCCAAAGTTTAAAGTCAAAACAACACAAAAAAACATGACAAAAAACAACAGGAAGGAGTACAACGCTCCTATGGTAGAAGTGCTGGCAGCCCGCGTGGAACGCGGCTTCGAAGGAAGTACGCCAGCCGAAAGCCGATTGTCCAGCAACGGCACAGAAGGCTTACAGAACAGCGACAACAATTACACCAACAGCCTGTTCAGTTGATTTACTTAACCATTAATAAAGAAGAAGAAAATGAAAAGAAAATTGCTATCTTATGTATCAGTAGTTTCGCTACTGGGAATAGTTAGTTTAACCTCCTGCAGCAAGGAGGAGCAAAATGCCATGCAGTTCCGCGCTACGATGGAGAACTGCACTTCAATGGATGGAAAGACCGTCCTCGACGGCACTGCCCTCAACTGGGTGGCGGGTGACCAGATTGCCATTTTCGGCAGTGCTGGATATGGTATCTTTACCGCCATCCCACAGACACCTGCCACCACGGCGGTATTTGAAAGTGTGAGCGGCGAAACTGGAGACGGTCCTTTCTATGCCTATTATCCTTCCACTTTGACATCCGATGGCAGTTATATCACCCTACCCGCCACACAGACCTACGAGGAGAACTCCATCCATGAGTTCCCCATGTATGCTGAAAGCACCAACAACCAGCTTGCCTTCAAGAACCTCTGCGGTGTGCTGAAACTGCACCTCACCAAGGCCAACACCAGTATTAGTTCTATAGCCATCTCCGTGGACGGGGTGATTAACGGCGACTATGAATTTAGATTCTACACCGCTAGTATTCCAACGCTTTCCTATTTAGAAAACGGCACTAACACAATTATGTTAACCTGCACTACTGCACAAGCCATTGACAACGGCAAAGACTTTTACATCTACCTGCCCGCCGACACATACCGCGACCTAACTATAAAGATGACAGCCTCGGATGGCAAAATCTGCACCAAAGGTCCGGCTACAGGTTCCGTGGTGATAGAACGCAGCAAGTACAGCACCATAACGCTGGGTGATGACGACTTAGAGTTTGAGACACCCCAGATAGAAGGCACCCTGCCTGGGCTCTTCTCAGTCAGTGCTACACAACAGGTGCGTTTCTCGCAGGGCAATCTGCAGTACCAAGCCAGTACCAATACATGGAGTTTTCTTGACTACCAATTCGATCATTGGGATGATAGCAATTGTGACATCAGTGCCACCAACACTGGTTGGATAGACCTCTTTGGCTGGGGGACAGGTAACAATCCCACACTCCACACTGATAATCCAAATAGTTATGGTACTTTTGTGGATTGGGGTGTGAATGCTATCAGTAACGGCGGCAATCAGCCCAATCTGTGGCGCACCCTTTCCAACGCAGAATGGGAGTACTTGTTTAACACACGCACGAATGCTTCTGCAAAATATGGTTATGGAGGCATCTGGTGGGATGGACATTATTTCTATGGCTTAATTATCTTACCAGACAATTGGGTGTTGCCTGCTGGACTCAGTTTTTTCGCAGGCATGGATGACTTCAACGAATATTCTTGGGATGATTGGGTGAGAATGGAGAACGCAGGTGCTGTGTTTCTGACCTGCGCGGGCGTACGATTGGGTACAGAAGTTTTCAGTGTGAACGAGGGAGGCTGCTATTGGACATCCACACCTTATGGAACATCTGACGCACATGATATTTACTTTTCTTCGGGAGAACTACATACTGCCGGGTACGACGATTACGGTCGCGGTCGCGGTTTAGCTGTACGTCTTGTTATCAATAACAATTAAAAACCAACAGGGCTGATTTTCGTTGCAACTTATTGTAGCGCAACAGTATTCTTACCTCAATAGAGTATAAGGTTTTTCAGTCCATATTCCTTTGAAGCCCTTGCCGTATGTAGCAAGGGCTTTGTGTTTTGTAACATAACGTTACAGCAGATATTACTGGGAACGGGAAGAGGAAACCATCATAAAGTGTTTTTTCCATAGCCTTGTGCAATAAATAAAGGGAATGTACGTTTTAGTGAGGCATATTAACAATTAAGTAGGCACAAATGAAGAAACATCTTACTCTGCTTGCAGCCGCATTGCTGCTTACACTTTCGGCCTATGCACAGGCCGACAAGGCTAAATTCTATATCGAGGGGCAACTGGCAACTCCCAATAAGACTGGGCAGCCCTGGAAACTGTATAACATCCGCAGCCAGGGTATCAGCTTTACGGACAACGACACCATCTACGGCCACGACACCGACAAGGGTGTGCAGCTGGTGTTCGACCACGCCGCCACGACCCATCCGCAGGGCTTCGACTGCGGCATGAAGTTCTACCGCTGGCAGAACAACAGCGGCCGCTGGCAGGTGGACAGCGAGGTGGAGGACGCCCAGGCGGCTTTCTCGCAACAGAAGGTGATGAGCAT
>DBXQ01000124.1 GCA_002309955.1 Bacteroidales bacterium UBA1208 | reverse complement strand
GCTGTGCTGTTCAGCATATAACAAACCAATAGAACGGCATACTGTAGGGAATACATAAGGAAGCGTATGCCTGTGGAAGGCACGGCGAAGACCGGGGTATGTAAGGGAGGGTGTCACTGGAGGATGAGTTTGAGGGTGGAAGAGTTGTCGGGGGTAGTGAGGGTGATGAAGTAGGGGCCTGCAGGGAGGTTCTTGACGGAGAGAGTGGTGTGGGAGGAGCCTGCGGGGAGGGGGAGTGTGCGGACTTCGTGGCCGGAAGCGTCGCGGAGAGAGAGTGAGCAACCAGGGTCGGCGGGGTTGGCGAGGGATACAGAGACGGAGGAGCGAGCAGGGTTGGGACTGACGGAGAACGGCTTTTCCTCAGGCGTGGGGGTGATGTCGCTGTAAGGAGTGGTGAAGGTGACGACGTTGGACCATTGTTCGCTAACGAGGTCGGAGTCGCAGATGGATCGCACATAGGCATCGTAGCCGCTTTCACCTATCAATCCGCGAATGGTATAAGGATGGGTGTCGGTGATGACGGAAATGCCGTAGCCTTGGTCGAATCCGATGGATCCGTATTGTATTTCCCAAAGTGATACGGAGTCGGGTGAATCCCAGTCGAGTACCACGCTGTTGCCTTGCAGGTCGCTGTAAGTAAGATTGGTGGAGTTGGGACAGGTGGGAGTGGTGAAGGGCAAGGGGTCGCTCCAGTCACCATCGTGGTCGTCGGGCGAGCAGAAGGCTTTGACTGTGGCATAGTAGGTGACACCACGTTCAAGTCCTTCGATGGTTATGCGGTCGGCATAGCAGAAGAGGGTTGAGTCCAAGGTGGAGTTGTGGAGGTGAAGTCCGTATCTGCTGTTGTTTTCGTCGGGAGTCCATGCAAAGGACACTTGGTTGAAGTCCATAGATGTGATATGCAGGTTTTCGGGGAATGCACAGTCGTAGAGCGAGGTGCGGAAGGTGCCATAAGACCATTGAGGTAGAATGTAGTCGTTGCAGATGGAACGTACACGAAATATGTACAGGTAGTTGGGGTAGATGTCGTTGATGGTGATGGAGGTGTCGGAGGTAAAGAGGGAAGTCCAATCGTCGGTGGGGGTGTTGAGACGGTAGTTCACTTCGTAGTTGTTGGCGGTTGTGCCATGCCATCGCAGGGTGACACGACTGTAACGGAGGTTGGGCTTTTTGAGTTTGGGCGAGGGACACTGGGATCCGGGGCAGAAATCGAAAATGATGTGGTTGCGTGAACTTGACAGTTTTCTTGTTCCAACATAGTCCCATAGAGCTTGCAGCGAACTGGGTTCGATTTCGCTGTTGCCATGTAAGATGATGCTTACGGGTTCGTCGTAGGTGTTGACATAGTAGCCATTGGGTTTGGTGCTATTAACGTTGTTGAGTACGGCCAGAACCACATTGCTTGAGCCGTCGTATTCGAACGGGGTCTGCAGAACTATTTTGTTCCATCCATTGCGGGAGGGCATGGGACCAATGTAGACAAGTTGCATCAAGGAGGGGTCGATGAAGTCGTTAGAGTTATGGAAGCTATTGGAAACGGTATGACATAAATAGATGCGGGTATTGCCGTGGGAGTTGGGTGTGGCCTGGGAGCAGTACCGGATGTTGATGGCTTGGATGGAGCCGGGGCCGGCAAAGGCTGAGGCAGGGAAGATCTGTTGTGTGTAGGAGTAGGGTTGGTAGCGCGTGATGGGAAGGTCGTTCGATTTGTTATCATCGGTGGTGGGACCGTTTTCTACGGTGTCGGAACGCATCTCGTTGCACAGAGGAGTGGTGAATGAAAATAAATCGGAGGGGTTGGAAAGGTCGCCTTCTCTACAGATGCGTCTTACCTGGGCATAGTAGGTGGTAAGAGCGTCGAGCATGCCGATATGGATGTGGTTGGTATGGACAGTGTCGACAACGATGGTGTCGATGAAGTAGGAATTTTCAGCATATTGAATCACGGTAACTTGATAGTCTTGGACAGGGTCGCCGTACCATGTAAGGTCGGCGGAGGAGTCGTTGATAGCGGTGGTATTCATGTCAAAAGGACGCGGGCATTGGGTGGGGAATACTTCTACATTGTCAATACTCATAGGAATATCGGTGTAATCACCCATGGTTTCGATTGACACGAAGAAGACCAGTCGGTAGGTTCCACGGAGGGTGTCAAGATTGATAGTGTCGGTTGTCCATTCGGAGTGAGGTGTGAGGGACGCTATCTCACGTGAGACGCGGTTTGGATATACTGACCAAGGATTGTCGCCAATATAGTTTGTATACAAGGGCGGGAGTGCGGGGTCTACCAGAAGAACCTTGAACCGGTAGTTTCTGATATTTGTGAGGCTACTGTTTTTGTAACTGAAGGCAATACTCGTGCTGTTGATATAGCCAGTGGCTGTGGAGGGCATACTGCTGAAATCAATATCACGGTACACCACAGCATTGATCGTAGAGGAGGAATAATATCCCAGTCCACCATTGACGGTCTTGAACTGGTAGCAGAAACCGTTATCGCCCGTGTCGGCACCATAGTGCCATTGGAAAACCCGGTTGCTATATGTCTGCCAACGAAAAGCCTCTGTGCTGTCTTCAAAGTTGCAATAATAAGGAAGGCGTGCAGGGGTCTGTGTGGTGGTAACCAGCAGGGGTGCTACAGACCATTGGCTTGTGTCTGTTCCCGGAAGCGGAAACCCGCGGGGACATAGGGTGCGTATATACACATCGTATTCTGTTGCGGGATGCAATCCGTTTAGAGTACAGGTGGAGCCTGTAGCAATCATTGTACCGGTGTGACCCTCCGAAGCCGATGGGTTGTCGGGGTCGAAACCGCAAGGGCCATAAACTATCTGCCATTGGGTGCCGACGCTGCGTGGATTCCACGACAATTGTGCGTGGGTTGAGTCTACATGGCTTGCCCTCAATCCTCTGGCCGAACGGCAATTGGGTATGTAATCTACTACAACATTGTCAATTAGTACCGTATTATCTGGAACAAGGAAGGTGATATATTCGCCTGTGTCGGGATAAGAGTCGAAATAAACTTCGTAGCGTTGCGGAACATTGGAGAGAGTCAGTGTGTCAACGGGGAAGAAATTCAAGGTAGACCCCTTTACACCGACAATCATTTTGTAACGACCCGGACGGGGTTCGCCCTCATGCCACGCATCTACCGAGACTTTTGTGCCGTGGACATCGATGCGGCTACGGTTCATCCGGGGGAGAATGGCATTAGAGCCTCCTCCAAACGACGATGAAAGTCTCAGGCAATTGTTGCTCAAACCCTGCTCATCAGTGTAATACCAGATGTTTGGGGGATAGTAATAGGAATCCGTCCGCCAGCAAGGGATAAAATGAGTTCCCGAAATATTAGCGCCTTCCCAACTATCGAAATCCTCCATATAAGGCAAATAATCAATATCGCCACACGATGTAACAAACGAGATTGGCAACGACCACTCCGAATATTCGCCCATACACGACGTGCGGACATAAACATCATAGCGGGTTGAATGGTGTAGTCCAGCCAGCGTTGCCGTGTCGACCACCACACTCAGCTGTGTCCCCTCGCCGAGGGTGAAACCGTGTGGGCCGTATTCAATTTGGTAACTGTTGGCATTGTTAGGATCGTGCCAACGCAGCGTTGCCGTGCGGGTAGACGTGACTGTTGCCTCCACAGCCTCGGGCTGACGGCAGGAAGGAATCACATCAATAGTCAAATTGTCAAAAGAAAGATCATCATCCATGCTCCGCAATGCCAACCGTCCTCCCGTATCCGAATAGCCGTCAAGATAAGCCACAAATGGTTCCCATGCACCGGGGGTAGAAATCGTTACCGTGTCGATGGGAACGAATGATGTATAATCATTGTTATAAACCACTCCCAACGCCAAACTGCCAACACTGCGGCACAGCAAATAACCCTTAACCATCAACTCCGACACCGGATGGTCCACAATAGGAGGACATATTACCATATTCCACCATTGCATATAGACAAAACGATTCGAAACATTCATGTCGTGAAGCAAAAGTCCAGATGCACCTGTAGCCCCTGGGATAGACCAGCAATTCAGGCCATAATTCTCAAAATTCTCGAAATAAGGAAGCGGAATCGTGTCGGGACATGTGGTGGAAAATTCCGTCTCCACGAGTCTCTCCCGGTTACACGATGGACGGATTACAAACTTATATTGATTTCCCGGCAGCAAACCGCCCAGCGTGTATACCGAATCGGGATAATCCACCGCAAGAGAAACCTCCATGCCGTACCGCCCCGATTCATAAAAACGATAAGAAATGTCCCACGTCATATTGTTCATGTTGGGAAACCATTCGATAGTCAAACTGGAGTCTGTCACATCTGTGCGGAACACCGTCGGCAGTGGACAAGAGTCCGTCAGCTGCGGTGTCGCCAAAGGCAAAATCTCCCATTGAGCCGCACTGTCGGTAGTGAACGGGCACGAAAACGACACCGCCAGACAGTACATCGTGTTTGCTGTCAGCTCGCTTAGCGAAAGACTTGGCCCAGTGGTGGAGAGCGATTGGATAATAGATGCGTTTGGCGGCAGCTGGTGCCCGGAGAAGTATGGATAGAGTCTGGCAGTGTATGAAATAGTAGCCGGTACAGAACCCTGTGAGTAATCCCAGTTCAGCATCGCCCGGTTAGAGCCGATAGAACTGCACCGCAGGCTATGCACCGTGCCACAAACAGGAACATACTCAATGGTCACCTTCTCAATAAACACCCTTAAGTTGCCCAGATTACTGAACAACAACGCAACACGTTGCCGCCGTGCAACACTGTCGATTAGCGGAAAAATCACATCATACGGCTCTGCTGTGTAGCGAAGAGACCGCATGCCCATAGTATCAATGATGCTTGGATCAACGATGGCTGAGTTCATCATACCAATAATAGAGTCCGCCATCCCAATAAAATAGAACGGAATGTCGTCCGTCGGTACGGAATGACTGATGCGCACCCTCAGTTGCAGCGGTGCATCGGCAAAAAGACTACTGTCCAACATCGGCAACACCACACACGAATAATTGTCCGGCAGAAGAGTAGTGCCAATCGAGAGCATCACCCGGTCGACACCCGCATAGCTCCTCGTTGTCAGATACTGCAACATCGACGGAGCTCCGCCACTGCTGCACAACCGTTCCCAACAAGGCACAAAAGTGCTATCGTCCCCCATCGTATTGCCCGGGCATGATGAAAAATTTTCCACATACGGCAATGTAGTGATACGACAACTGTCAGGTTCTGCCTGTGCATGAACGGCACCAAAGCTGAACAATACGAACAAGAAGAACAATCCATGTTTCATGATTTTAGATATTTATTGATATAAGACGGGTTCTATTGAATGTGTTAACGTGTAAATTGTTGGTAAAAACATACCATTTTCGTGAGGTCACGAAAATGGTCAGAATGTGTTAACGTGTAAAATTGTTGGTAAAAACATACCCCGGTTTCGGGCTGTGCTGTTCAGCATATAACAAACCAATAGAACGGCATACGGTAGGGAATACATAAGGAAGCGTATGCCTGTGGAAGGCACGGCGAAGACCGGGGTATGTAAGGGAGGGTGTCACTGGAGGATGAGTTTGAGGGTGGAAGAGTTGTCGGGGGTAGTGAGGGTGATGAAGTAGGGGCCTACAGGGAGGTTCTTGACGGAGAGAGTGGTGTGGGAGGAGCCTGCGGGGAGGGGAAGTGTGCGGACTTCGTGGCCGGAAGCGTCGCGGAGAGAGAGTGAGCAACCAGGGTCGGCGGGGTTGGCGAGGGATACGGAGACGGAGGAGCGAGCAGGGTTGGGGCTGACGGAGAAGAGCGGGCTGGCGTTTTCCGGGGAGTCGATGCTGTTCTGAAT
>DBXQ01000037.1 GCA_002309955.1 Bacteroidales bacterium UBA1208 | reverse complement strand
TCCGTCTTCATCTACGACCGTCAGGGTCGACTCGTCTACTCCTCCGACGACCTCCACTTCAAATGGAACGGCAACACTGAAAGCGGCATCAAATGCCCCCAAGGCACCTACGTCTATGTCATCCAGTACCGCCGTCCCGGCACCGAGGACATCGTCACACAGAAAGGCACCATCACCCTGTTGCGTTAACAACCCCTTGCTTTTGTTGAGTCATAAAAGCTAACGACATACTAAAAAAATATTGGGGTTACGACTCCTTTCGTCCCCTGCAGGAAGAGATTATCCAATCCGTCCTGCAGGGGTACGATACTTTAGCCCTGTTGCCTACTGGTGGCGGCAAATCTGTCTGCTATCAAATCCCCGCCCTCATGCTCGAAGGGCTTTGTCTCGTGGTTTCCCCTCTCATCTCGCTCATGAAAGACCAAGTGCAACAGCTCCACGACCGTGGCATCAAAGCTGCTTGCCTTTTCTCCGGTCTCTCCCCCAACGAGCAGGAAATCATCTTCAACAAATGCCTCCAAGGCAAAATCAAAATCCTTTATGTCTCACCCGAGCGACTCAAACACCGGGTCTTTATCGAGCACTTCCGTCGGATGAACGTCTCCCTCATCGCTGTCGACGAAGCCCACTGCATCTCCCAATGGGGTTATGATTTCCGTCCTCCCTACCTTGACATCGCGCGCATCCGCATATACCACGACAAGGTTCCTATCATCGCTCTCACCGCCACCGCCACCCCTGCTGTCGTCACCGACATCCAGCGACAACTCCTTTTCCGGACAGGACACAAACTTTTCCAATCCAGTTTTTACAGAGACAACCTCGCCTACATGGTCTTCCACGAGAACGACAAAGAAGGCCGCATACTCCGCATCGCACACAATACGTCAGGCAGTGGCATCATCTACGTCCGAAACCGCCGGCGCACACGCCAAGTGGCCGAATATCTCGTCCGCAACGGCATCCCTGCTTCATACTACCACGCCGGACTTGATTCCAAAGAACGCGACATTGCCCAACTCCGCTGGATGAAAGGAGAAACCCCTGTCATTGTCGCCACCAACGCCTTCGGTATGGGCATCGACAAACCCGATGTCCGTTTTGTCATTCATCTCGACATCCCCTCTTCCATCGAAGCCTATTTTCAAGAAGCCGGCCGTGCCGGCCGCGACGGCAACAAATCCTATGCCGTCATGCTTTATAACGACAACGACCTCGAAAATCTTCACACCAACTTTGACATCAGCTTCCCTTCACCCTCTTACATCTCCAACATCTATAAAGCCATCTGCAACTACTACCAGCTACCCATTGGCTCAGGTGAGGACTGCCAATTCGATTTCGACATCGAAGCCCTGTGCAGCACCTACAACCTCAACGTAGTCGAATTCTACAACGCTACCCGTTTCCTCGAACGCGAAGGCCTCATCTCCCTGCCCGACCGCACCGACAGCGAATCGCGTGTACATATCCCTGTCACACGCGACGAAATCTACCGCTTTCAAGTCTCACAAGAGCCTCGCTACACCGACCTGCTCACCCTTATGCTCCGCATGTACGGCGGACTCTTCTCCGACTTCTCCCCTATCTCCGAACGTGCCTTGGCTCGCCGGCTCTACCTTAGCGAAGAGCAAGTCACCAATATGCTCCATCACATGCACGCATTGAAAATCATCAACTACCAAGCCAAATCTTCCAAACCGCAAATCATTTTCACCTCCCCCCGCATCAATGTTGAGCATTTGCCCCTCACCGAGAGCAACTATTCCTTCCTCAAACAACAAGCCCTTCAGCGTCTCGAAGCCATTATATACTATGTCACATCCGAGTCCTGTCGCAGCGTCACCCTCCTGCAATACTTTGGCGAACAGTCCCCGCAACCCTGTGGGCATTGCGACGTCTGCCTTCATTCCCAACCAACCCCCACCCAGCAAACTTCTGCCGACGAACTCCGCAGCCTCATTCTAACCCTGCTCCATCAACAACCTCTGCGAGCAGACGAAATCTTGGAAAAAATTCCCGGCATCGACCAACGATTACTGAGTCATACCCTTCGGCTACTCGTCGACCAACGGGTCATTTCCATCAACGAATCCCTCCAATTTTTTGTTTAGTTCTGCAGCCATCACGCTGCACCCATGCCCGCTTATTGTCAAACATTAGGCCTTAGGGAGCCTATGTTCTCCTATCCCTGCCTTATCCAATTCTTTCCAATCACTTAATCATCCAGAAAATAAAAATGTCTCAATTCTAAAAAAAAAGCGTATCTTTGCAAAAAATATCTAATTCTAATCAACAAGAACAACGTTTACAAGAATTCAAAAAGGAATACCCTATCACATATAATAACGCATTTATTATCAGACATATTATATCAAGCAATCCATCAACATCAAAACCTCGAACCAAAATTATTTCATAAATAGTGTTAAAAAAACGTAACAAAATCGATTTTTTGTGTCTTATAGGGTGAAGCAGCTAATAAATAAAAATCAAAATAACTAAATGCCATGAAAAAGATAACAACATTCATTATTCTAACAACACTGGCGATTGTGATTCAGGCACAAATTTCCCCTTGTCCGGGACTCAAAAACCCGGCATCCTTCACCTCTGGTTCCACATTCGGCGAATATGTGGGTTTCTATTCCGGACAAACAGGTGAAAAAAGAGGCTCTATCGCACCCAATGCTGAGACTGCAACAACGGGCATAAACCTGATCAGTGACATTATTCCTGCCAGCCAATTAGCCAACATCACTGGTAATGGGGGAACCTCCTATTGTTCCAATACACTTGATCCCACCAAACGGTTCCGCATCATGTCCAACACCGAAGGACCGGGAACAGGTTCCAGCCAAGGCAAAGACCCCTTGGTAAGCTACAACCTCCCCTATTGTCCACAAGAATTCGACCCAAGCATTGTGAAGTCTATTCGTGTTGGCAACTGTGGCACCAACTACGAGGCTGAGGCTTTGTATTATACCATGGATGTGAATGTGCACAACGCACTTCTCTTTCTTTATTATGGCATCGTAGTCCAAGCCCCCACACACGGTATCACCGGCAACCCCGCATTCGTTGTCCGCGTGGCAAAAGAGAACTCCGCTGGACAATGGCAGCAGATTACCGACACCCTCTGCTACGCCATCTCCAGTGCCGGCGTTTCCAATGGTGTTGACGGCTGGCATTCCTACAATTCTTCCGGCGGCAACGGCTTCTACCGCGACTGGAGCAAAGTAGCCATCAACCTCAACAGATACCTTTGGGAACGTGTGCGTATCGAAATCTTTATCAGTGACTGCAATGCAGGTGGACACTACGGCTATTGCTATGTCGCCGGCGACTGCCAGCCCATGGAAATTGCCGCCTCTGGCTGCCCCGCAGGCTCCTCCAACGTACTTGACACCCTCCGCGCTCCCACGGGTCTCAGCAACTATGTTTGGTACAAGAGCGACATCGACGGCTCCTTAATCAACTCGCTTACCTCCGTCGACCCCAATATCAACTTCACACGGCTCACCCCCCTCAACAGCACCAACAACACCTACACCTGCGTCGCTGAAGACTTCATGGTCACCGAAGGCGAGGGCGCTGGCGAACTCACCAACAATATGGTCTTCCGCTGCGACATGACCACTGCCATGGATCCTGCCAAGCCTTTCGTCTCCAAGTTGTATGCCCGTGTCATCAACACCAAACCCCTCATGACTGTCGACACTGTCAAGAACTGCAAACGCGAAATCATGTTCATCAACAACAGTTTCGTCCCCAACAACCGCGACGGCTGCGATATCCCCAATTCCAAATGGTGGTTCTACAACGGTGCTCAGCTTGACTCCCTCATCGGCGACAGCGTCACCTACCAGTTCGACACCATCGGCACCTACCAGTTCAAAGTCCGCTCCTTCTTCCGCCAAGACCACGACTGCTACAGCGACAGCACCTACACCGTCAATGTCCTCGGTCCCCCTGACACCAAAATCGAAGCCTCCGCTCTCGAGGTCTGCGACTCCGAAATCGTTGTCCTCCGTGATGTCACACCCGGCTC
>DBXQ01000114.1 GCA_002309955.1 Bacteroidales bacterium UBA1208 | reverse complement strand
TAGCTGATAAGGAGGTTGGGGTTGCCCGTCTCGTAGCTGTAATCGTCGAAGCGGCGGAAGGTGGACAACTGCGTCATGCCTGGCGTTCTGTGACGGCGGGTATAACTCAAGCTGTAGCTGGTGAAAGTCTTGGTCTGATAGCTCAGATGGATGCTGGGCACAAGGCCAAAGAAGGCGGTGTCCACCTCAGTGGTGCCTGTGCCGTTCAGATAGTTCCATGTGCTATGCTTCCATTCCTGTTCGCCACGCAGACCCAGCTTGGCGGTGAAGCCACCCCAACGTTTTTGCAAAGTGACATAGCCGTTGAGGCCCGTGCCACGCTCCACACCTTCGTGCGAACGTAGCAGCACCTGCTCATAAACAGTGCCGTTGAGGGTGTCAAGACAGATATACTGTGTGCCGCCACCAAACTCCATCTCTGCACCCGCCTGCAGTTCAAACTGGTTCTTCAGCGGGTGGGTATAGTCCAACGACAAGCTGCCAGAAGGATTGCTACTTCTATTTTCTGTGCGGCGCACAAGGGTGTCGCGTGCGGGGTCGTAATAAGCAAAGGTCTCGCTGCCCGTGCCACGGTCGCTCCATGTGTTGCCATTGAAGCTGAAGGAGAGCTTGCGGCCCGTGGTGTCAAAGCGATGCTCCAGCCAAGCACCTGCATAGCCGCCCCAGCCGAAGCCGTCGCCGTTGTCCATCGTGTAATGGTAGCCCAAGTTGCGCAACGTGGGGTAATACTCACGATACTGGAGGTCAATGTCGCTGTGGTTGCGCCCCCAATAGGGATACACGCCCATCCAGGTGGAGAGGTGGGTCTTGTCGGTGATGTTCCAGTTGAGGTTGAGTCCGGTGTAGCCACCGAGATTGTTGGCCTCGGTCTTCCGGTTGCTGCTTTGGAAGCGGCTGGTGTCGCCATTGGCTGTGAAAAGAGTATTGGTGCCGTCGCCCTCCATGCGGTGGTGCGAGTAATCGGCATTGATATAGAAGTTGAAGTCCACCTTCTCGTTGGCCCACACATACGATGCCCAAGGCGACACGCTGGGCGATGTCCTTGCCCGCACACCCACACAGAGCAACTCGTTGCGGGTAATCTTCTGGTTGGTGACAATATTGATCACACCGCCTGTGGTGGAGTAGCGTGCCGAGGGATTGGCGATGACCTCGATACGCTCGATGGCGTTGGCGGGCAGCTGTTTGATGTACTGTTTCAACGCTTCCTCGTTCATGTGCGAGGGGCGGTCGTTGACCCAAATCTCCACGCTGCTCACTCCGCGCAGGGTGATGTTGCCCTCGGCGTCCACCTCCACGCCCGGCGCATTCTGCAGGGCGTCGCTGGCGGTACCCGTCTGGATGGAGGCATCCTCTTTGGTGTTGTACATGTTCTTCTCGCCGTCCATCACATATAGGGGCTTCTCGGCCACGATCTTCACCTCACCGAGCGTGGTTCCACCTTTGAGTGAAATCTCTATTTTGTCAAGATTTCTTTGCACTTCTATTGTCTCTAAATACTTCTCGTAGCCCACGAAACTGGCTTGCAACAGGTATTTCCCGGGCTTCACGTCCTTGATGTGGAAGGTGCCGTCGAACTCGGTGGCGGCACCACGCACGAACACCGTGTCTGCCACGCGCATCAGTCCCACGTTTACCATGGGCAGCACCTCGCCTGTCTTNNGTCGCGCACCGTGCCTTTGACACTCACGTTCTGTGCCATTGCAGAGACCGTCATGACAGTCAATGCCAATACTAATAAAACTAATCTTTTCATCTCTGTATGGTTTTGCTTTCATTAATCAGTTCGTCCCAGGTAAACCCCAGCATGTTCATGCGCTGCACGAAATAGGGCAGCTCGTCGTCGAGGAATTCCTGCCTGTGCATCTTGCGGATGCGTTCTCCCGCCTTGGGCTCTACGAAGTAGCCCACTCCGCGGCGGTTGTAAATTATCTCTGCATTCTGCAGGTAGTCGTAGGTACGCATCACCGTGTTGGGGTTCACGCCCAGCTCGGCAGCCACGTCGCGCACCGACGGCACGCGCTCGTCCACCTGCCACTCTCCAGCCACGATACGCTCGCACAGCGTGTCGGCTATCTGGAGGTATATCGGTTTTTGTTTCTTGAAGTCCATAACTTAATTTCTTTATGTTCAATACAATGCAACCTCTTATTAGTTATTGCGCTTAACCTTGATGTCCAGCTCGCCGCTCACAGAGTTGCTTTCAATAGCACAGGCACCGTTGCCAATCACTTTCTTCTTACCCCTGGTGGCAACAGGCAGTTCGCTATGAAAGTCGGCAAACAACCCATTCCATTGCAGTGTAATGCCGGCATCTTCCGGCACATACAGCACCGTGCTGCCGCTGACATTGTTCATCTCTATACTATTGGGCATTTTGCTGAATGTGGCCTCTACATCGGTGCTGACACAATTTACTTCTATGTCATCAATCTCACACTCGTTCAGTGTAATCTGATTTGACACATTGTTCATTTCCAATGTCTCGCAGCGTACACCATCCATCACAAAGTTTTGGCCCAAGCCATTCATCTCCACATTATCCAGTTTCAGTGAGCGCGGCACACGCACCAAGAGGTGCTTATCGGGGAGCTGTTCCCCTTTCATTTTAGTACCGGGCTTCCCAAACTTAATGTTCAGCGTACCCTCTTTCAGGTAGTAATACATCGTGGTGGTGTCGTTCAGTGTCTGGTTTGAGGTCTCACTGAAAACCACCTCAGTGCCGTCGTACACCTCGATAGTCACCGAATCGTTAAGCCAGTCGATGTTCAATTCCTCCACCTCTGGTCCGGCAAACGAGGCACCACCCATAGTATACAGGCTGGCATCCTTTGTATCGCCCAACGACACCTCTCCCGACTTGTTCATATAGCGATTAATGAAATCTTCACTATTTCTGCCACTGCTCAGTTTACAGCCGCTCACGGCCACCATGCCCAGCAGGGCAAATCCTATTGCAAACAATGTTCTAACGCGTGTCATATCTTTATCATTTTAAAAAGTTAATTCTTATTTTCTTAGTATTTCATGTGTTTCAGTCTGTAACTGGCCCACCAGAAGAACACCGTGGTCAGCACAAAGCTCCATGCCATTGCTGCCCAGTAGGCAATATTGAAACTCTTCACAGGGTCAGCGAATTTGAGAAGTTCCTCTATCCAGTTGCCATTAATCATCATAGCACCCATGATAGGGGTGAGGATGATATTCAGCACGAAGCTGATCAGCCATGTCCACAGCAGGGTCTGCAACACCTTGTGCTTTTTGAAGATGGTGTTGGTGAACAGGAAGAGTGCCACGTAGTTCAAATAACACAACAGAGCGTACAGAATCACCTTCCAAGGAGTGAGGTTATTGACCAACAGTATCAGGTTCTTGTCGGCATCGGGATAATCACCGGCAACCAATGCACGATAGGCATCCAACGTTTGCGCCAGATAGTCGGTCTGCCACAGCCACTTGTTATAAGGGCCAAAGGGGAGCAGCGTCAAGAAATAGTCAAGCACCATACCACCCAAGAAGCACAGCAGCGGGCACACAATAATGGTGAAGAGCAGCATGCTCAGATACTTCTCCAGCTTCGAGGCGGGCAACATGGCAAAATAGATGCCCTCTTTTTGTAGGTTAGCGGTGCGATACATGCGCGACGGCGATACTATAGCAGCCAGCAACACCGACCCTGCGATGAAGCACCAGCGCACTTCGGGTGCAATAGCGGGCATTTCCTCGATGCCGCTCAACGCCCACCACAGCAGCCATGCCAATATGGGCAACAAGGTAATAATCAGAAGCGATGTACCCGCATTCTGCCATATATTGCTGAAATCCTTACGGACCAATTTCCCAAAACGGGACCAATCAAATGTCTTATTCATAACGGTTTATTATTTATAGGTTTATTCTGAATAATCTGATAACTACGAATACTCCGATACTTTATTTGAAGAGTTCTTTAATCAAATTCTTGTTGCGAAGCACGGCGTTGAACAGTGCCTCGATGTTCACCTTGCTCTCGCTGCCGTCGTTGTTCACACACACGTTCATGCAGCCGCCGGGCATCTGCTCGGTATACAGGGCGCCGTCGACAGGTGCCGTGTCATACGAGAAGGTCAGCTTGCGGGTCACCTGGTCAATGGTGGCGTTTAACAGCACATCGTCGTGCGTCAGGATGATGATGGGGTCAATCAGATTCTCCACATCTTTCACCTGATGGGTTGAGATGATGATTGTGGTGCCCTCGGTGGCGCGCTTGGACAGCAGCGTGCGGAAATCGACCTTCGAAGGGATGTCCAACCCATTGGTCGGCTCATCAAGCAGCACATAGTCCGTCCCTAACGACAGCGCACAGGCTATCAACGACTTTTTCTGCTGCCCGAACGACATCTCCTTGAATTTCCTTTCGGGTTCCACCTCCATCTCCTGCATCAGATGAAGGAATGTGCCGTAGGCATACTTGGGATAGAAAGGAGCCAACTCTTTCACATAATCCGCTGGAGTGGCGTTGTCGGGTATGGTCACCTCGTCGGGCAGGAAAACGATGTTCTGCAGCATCTCCGGCTCGCGGTCGAAACTCACGCGACCGTCCACCTTGCAACTGCCCTGCTGCGGATTTTGCAGACCACATATTAATTTAAGCAACGTGGTTTTACCCACGCCATTCTCGCCCAGCAAGCCGTATATGCTACCCGGGGCAAATGTCAGGCTGATGTTGTGGAACACCGCCGTTTTCTTGTAGGAAAAATCCAAATTTCTAATCTCTATCATAACTGCATTAATTTTTTATTGTTTCTATTTTTATTTTCTTTATTGTATTTCAACAATTTATCCGTTATATTGTCATAGTGTATTACCTTACTAATACACTGCAAAGGTACAACACTTTTTTAAATAAACAAGTTTTTTGATGAATTTTTTTTTATTTTTTTTCTCCCTGCCCTATCAATATAATGGTAGAAGACTAATAATCAACAAAATAACAAGACATTTTTTTTTGACATAAAACTCACTTCATCCACCTCAAAACCACCGGCAGAACATTCCAGTTTGCAGACTGCAACCTTTTTTGATGATACTTCGACACATGGACAGTTAGTCAATAGTTGATCTTCTGTTGTTCAACCCAAATCAGCCATTAGGCTACACAGGCCTCTATCGGAGGCCGTTCAAAAGCAAAGCGGAAACATGTGGAATGGAAAGACTGACAATAACCGTTTTATCCTGTTTTCTGTCTCAATGACCAGCAGGGAACCGGCCGCTCTTCCCTCGCTCCTTTGTCCTCAGTTCTCCCATCGTTCTCCCATTTCAGAAGGAGAACTGAGGTATAACGGCGGTCGAAGGGTGGATGGATGAGCGAACCAAAGGCAATGCGAAATGGACTTGGGCGCAAGTTGGGGAGGATTCACGGGGAAAGGGCATGCGTTGCAATATCTGGACAACGCCTATTGACCGATCGGGGTTCAATGGTGAAATAGCATTGAATAACCCAAGAACGGGCATTAGTCAAATGTTGTTTATATAAAGTTATTCAACCAGACGAGCCATGAGGTCGTGTTCAAGAGCCTGGGTGATACATACGCGACAGAAAGAGCCTATCGGAATCCGTTTGGTGACGGGAATAAGCACCTCGTCGTCAATATCTGGGCTGTCGTATTCGGTGCGGGCGATGTAATAGTCGCCTTCGCGACGGTCCACCAGCACACGGAAAGTGCGTCCCACTTTCGCCTCATTCTTCTGCAACGAGATGGATTGTTGCAAAGCCATCAGCTCGTCTATGCGCTGTTGTTTCACCTCTTCGGGCACAGGGTCGCCAAGGGTTTGTGCGGGAGTGCCCTCTTCGGGCGAGTAGGCAAAGCAGCCCATACGGTCGAATTGCGCATCGGCAACGAACTGTTTCAGTTCTTCAAACTCGGCTTCGGTTTCGCCTGGGTAGCCCACAATGAGAGTGGTGCGGATGCTGACATCGGGCAGGGACTGACGGAAGTGCTGCAGCAGACGGAGGGTTTCGGCACGGTCGACTCCGCGCTGCATTGAATGAAGCAGACGGGTGTTGATGTGCTGGAGCGGGATGTCAATATAATTGCAGATGTTGGGATGCTGGCGCATGGCTTCTATGGCATCGAGCGGAAACGAGGCTGGATAAGTGTAGTGGAGCCTTATCCACTCTGCACCGCTGCGGGTGGCCAAAAGATTGAGCAGGTCGCCCAGACAGCGGCGGCCATAAAGGTCAAGACCGTAGTAAGTGGTGTCCTGCGCAATGACGATAAGCTCTTTCACTCCCTGGCTGACAAGACGACAAGCCTCGTCGACAATTTCTTCGATGGGACGAGATTGGTGCTTGCCACGGATGAGCGGTATGGCACAATAGGAGCAACTGCGGTTACACCCTTCAGATATTTTGAGATAGGCATAATGTGATGGTGTAGAAAGCGAGCGTTGCGAGGTGAACGGCTGCGCAGCTGTAGGTTCCGCGGCAAGGGAACGGATTGCTGCCACAAGTTCATCCCATTGGTGCACACCATACCATGCCGACACTTGCGGCATTTCTTCCTGCAACTCGTGGCGGTAGCGTTCCACAAGACAGCCCACTGCAATGAGGTGGCGGCGACGACCGTCGGACTTGTGACGACGGTTGAAAGATTCAAGGCAGGCAATTTGCTGAAGAAGCATGTTTACCGACTCCTCCTTGGCATCGCCTATGAATCCACAGGTATTGAGGATGACAATGTCGCAGTCGTTCCGCTGTCGATCGAAATAGACTTGGCAGCCAGCAGAGACGAGATGCCCCCCGATGTTTTCGGAATCGACGGTGTTCTTGCTACAACCGAGCGTGATGATATTGATTTTCAAAGCAGCCACACAATATTAGGGTTGAGGATTATTGTTTATCGAAAAGGCTGTCGACAAACTCGTCGGCGTTGAACACTTGGAGGTCGGTCATTTTTTCGCCAAGGCCGATGTAGCGGACCGGGATTTGGAACTGGTCGCTGATACCTATGATGACACCGCCTTTCGCAGTGCCGTCGAGTTTGGTGAGTGCCAGAGCATTGACATCGGTGGCGGCGGTGAACTGCTTGGCTTGTTCGACAGCATTCTGACCAGTGCTGGCATCGAGCACGAGAAGCACTTCGTGCGGTGCATCAGGCATGAGTTTCTGCATCACTTTCTTGATTTTGCCAAGTTCGTTCATGAGACCTACCTTGTTGTGGAGACGGCCAGCGGTATCGATAAGTACGACATCGGCTTTGCGCGAAATGGCGGATTGGAGGGTGTCGTAGGCCACCGAAGCCGGGTCTGCATTCATGCCTTGCTGGACGATGGGGACACCTACACGTTCGGCCCAAAGCTGCAATTGTTCGACAGCAGCGGCACGGAAAGTATCGGCAGCACCAAGTACTACGCTGCGGCCGGCCTGTTTGTATTGGTATGCCAATTTAGCAATAGTAGTGGTCTTGCCGACTCCATTGACACCAACCACGAGGATGACGTATGGTGTGGCGGGCAATGGCGAATCGAAGTCGTCGGGGAAATGGCCGGAAGGTTTGCGCAGAAGGGTTGCTATCTCGGCACGGAGGATGGAGTTGAGTTCACCGGTGCTAATGTATTTGTCGCGCTTGATGCGTTCCTGCAGTTTATCAATGATTTTGAGGGTGGTCTCGACACCTACATCGGAGGTGATGAGTGTTTCTTCAAGGTTGTCGAGGACGCTGTCGTCGACGGTGGATTTACCCAATATGGTCTTGGAGAGTTTGGCGAAGAAACTCTCTTTGGTTTTGTTAAGTCCTTGGTCGAGACTTTGTTTTTTTTCTTTTTTACTGAATAGTCCCATGGCTGATATGGTTGTTTTGTGTTAGGTTAAAGCCCCAGTTTCTGGTTCATCACTGGGCGTATATCCTTGTCGAATATCTTTTGATATTTGTCGAAGGGATAGCGGCGATTGTCGCCGGAAGCAAAATACCAGAGCATGACAATAAAGTCGTTGGCCGACTGATAGCCCTGGATGATGGTGAGTTTCGATTGGTCGGAGTTGAAAATGCCGAAGGAGGGAAACCCCATCTGGGTGCCGAGCACCGCCTTGGCAAAACTATGTGTGGAGGGACGCATGCCGGGGGCAGAAGCCATGTTGGCATATTTTGTGCCGCGCCATGTGAATTCGGAGCCGCCTTCGGCATCGAATTTAACAGGGATGTAGTAGGTATTGAGGATCTTGGCCACGATGGGGTTGGCAAAAGTTTCGCGATCCATCTTCTTACACCAACCGCACCAAGAGGTGTAGAAGTCAACAAAATAAAGTTTAGCGTTGGTTTTGCTATCGGTTTTAGCGGCCTGCTCTATGGTTCTCCACTCCACTTGCTGGGCATGGACATTACCTGCCAACAAAAGGCTAACGGATAAGAAAAGGAGTACTCGTTTAATCATATAGGCTGTATTTTAGGTTAATATATATTCTACCAATCGTATTGCCAATCCTCGTCAAGTTCGTCGGTCTTTGGGTCGTAGACTTCTTCGCGCTCTTCGCGGTCGCGAAGACGGAAGAGACGCCCCAGCCAGTCATCTTTTTTCGATACTGAACGGGTGGCAGCAGATTTGTCTTCTTCGATAATTTGAGCTATTTTGTTGATGTAGTTTTCGACATAGGTGTGGGGATGGGTTTCGTCGTAATGGATTTCAGCCCCTGTGTAGTAATGGTGGATAATGCTGTCGTAGCTGATGCCCAGCCCTACCATACGGATGGTCCCTTCTTGGCTGAGCCCTACCCCATGGCCGAAACCATGGCCAGAGAGGGTGATGCGGTGGGAGGAGGTGTCGTAGATGACAGAAAAAAAAGTGGAACGGAGCTGGAAGTCGGTACGCACACGGGTGAGCGGGACACCGCAGATGCGCACCTTGCGAGTGGACTGGCTGAAGGAGAGCAGTTCGTTACGGATACTGTCGTTGTGGATGTCAAGTTTGTGTTTTGATGAGAAATAATTGAGCCACTTGTCTTCACTAAGCACCTTGACCCATTCGCTCTGGCGCATATTGTAGGAGAAGGTGTCGGGTACGGAACGGAGATAAGGGACGGCAGCACGCCACACATCCTCCGAATTGGCGGTCTGCCCTCCGCTGTTGGCGTGGAATGGGGTTTCGATAAGCTGGCCGACGGAATCGACAATGGTCATGCCACTGCTCATCATGGTGCCGAGCATGATGTCGGGACGGACACAGCGGTTAAGATATGCCTGACAGTGGACTTGGTCGCAGAAATTGTAGCCTTCGGACGCATGCTTGTTGATGTTTTTCAAAGCCCATGTGCGGGAAATGATGGCCTGCACACGGAAAATGTCGGGTTGAGTACCGTAGATTTCGGACTGGACGACACCTGCAATGTAGGTCTCAAATTCCACGTCGTTGATGAGGAGAAGTTTGCCATTCTTGTTGACTGAGACAGAGAGGTTGCCTTCATATGTGCGTTGCTTGAGCTGGCGGGGGTTGAGGCAAAGGATGCAGGCGGTATCGGTGGCAAGGAAATTGACGTTGGCGAACGAGCCATAGTCATAGCCATTGATTGCGACATGGACTTTGCGACCTTGGGGAGTAAGCTCAACGGACTTGTCGTTGCCCACAGAGGCTTCTATCAGGGTGGTGTCGGAGCCATAGATGTCATAGGTGCCGAGGTCAAAAGAGATATTGATGAGGTCGATGGAGTTGTTGGAGAATAGTCGTACCTTGACGCGGTCGGCCGAGGCACTAAAGGCGAGTAGCAGGAAGGCGAGTATGGCGAGAAGGCGTTTCACTTGCAGTTGATATGTTTAATGATTTCGGCGGCAGTTCGGTCGGAAGCACCTGCGTTGCCAAGAAGAGCATGCACACGGGCATAACCGTCAAGAAGTGACTGGCGGTAATCGGCATCGTCGACAATACGGAGGAATTCCTGTTCAAGCCGATTGGCCGTAAAGTCTTGCTGGATGAGTTCAACGACAACAGGCGAATCGGCAATGAGATTAACAAGGGATATGTATTTAATGCGGTTTCCAATGAGAACACGGGCTATGGAAGCCGAGATGGCATTGGCTCGATAGCATACCACTTGAGGGACGTTGAAGAGTGCTGTTTCGAGAGTGGCAGTGCCGGAACAAACCAGCGCAGCATAAGCAGAGGAGAGCAAAGGGTAGGTCTGGTCGTAGACGATGGAGACGTTGGGGATGTCGTGGATAAGCGGCTGGTAGAAGTTATCACCAAGGAGGGTCATGCCAGCAATGACGAAATCGCATTCAGAATGATTGCGGGCCACCTGCAACATGGGAGGAAGAGAGCGTTTGAGTTCCTGTTTCCGGCTACCGGGGAGAAGCGCAATGAGACGACGGGAAGCATCGCTTTGAAAAGTCTGCTTGAATGAGGATTCACGATACTGGGCAACAGCATCGAGCAATGGATGTCCTACATATACAGCTTGCGGAAAATTGTTGCGGGCATAGAAGTCTTGTTCGAAAGGCAGGATGTAACAAAGGCAGTCAAGATTTTTGCGCATGCTTTTGATACGGCCTTTTTTCCAAGCCCAAAGTTGAGGCGAGATGTAGTGGATGTTGAGAAACCCTTTGCTGTGAGCGAAACGCGCTATTCGAAGGTTGAATCCCGGGTAGTCAATATATACAATAGCGTCAGGGTTGAATTGGAGTATGTCTTGTTTACAAAGGTCTATATTCTGAGTGACAGTGCGAAGGTTTCTGACCACTTCGACAAAACCCATGATAGCAAGGTCGCGGATATGACGCACGGGCTTGCCTCCAACCTGCGACATGGAATCACCGCCCCAGAAACGAAACTCGGCTTGAGCATCTTGCCGTTTTATGGCACGCATGAGGTTGGCACCATGAAGGTCGCCCGAAGCTTCGCCTGCTATTATGTAGTATTTCATTGTATCCTCCAGCTTTTAGAACGTGACGAACTTGTATTTGAGCATGACCCACATAAAGAGCACCACGGTGACAAAGAAGGTGGTAATGACAGCCTTGAGGGTAGTAGGATAGACTTTTTGGTGGGCATAGTAGCGTAACAGCAATGCCGGTGGGACGAAGGTAACAGCAAAGAAGCGCAGATTTTCTACAACAGGATAGTGTATCAGTACAAGGACAAGCCAGACCAACAAAGCACAAAGCAGCTCGGATAGCAAGGTGGCTATAACACCCTGGGCAATACTGTCTTTATTTAAGAGTTTCTTCATTTTTCAAAATATTGGATACTGCCAAATGCGGCATAATCGGTGAAATCAGGTCGAATGGGTACGACCGAAACATATCCTTGATTGAGAGCATACTGGTCGGAGTCGTGAGGCGGATTGTCACATACAAACTTACCTGTCATCCACCAATATGGACGGCCAATGGGATCGGTTCGTTTTTCGAGACTATCGACCCACTGCGCCTGAGCCTGCCGGCAAACTTTGACTCCTTTAATCTGGTTGGCAGGGAGACGAGGGATGTTCACATTCAATGCCGAGCCAGCAGGAATCGGATGCAGCAAAGCTTGCTGAAGGATGTGACGGATTGTCGGTGTGCATGCATTAAAGTCGGTCTCGGGGCTATGGCTAAGGACAGAAAAACCGATGGCGGCAAAACCATCAAGACAAGCCTCGAGCACTGCACCTATGGTTCCGCTGTAAATAACATTGATGGAAGCATTGCTACCATAATTTATACCCGAAAGGACAATATCGGGACGGCGGGGACAGAAATGCTCATAGCCCATCTTGACACAATCGGCGGGAGTACCGTCGCAGGCAAAATGGTTCTCGGCTCCGTTTCCTACGGGATGCACACGCAAGGGTCGGCTGGTAGTAATGGAGGTACTCAGACCCGAAGCATTGCGGTCAGGTGCCATGACAACAACATCGCCAAACTCCCCTGCCACACTCACAAGGTGCTGGAGCCCGCGTGAATAATAGCCGTCGTCGTTGGTGATAAGGAATAGCGGTTTCATGGTACAGAAACAATATTAAGGCGTTGCCACTGTTGCCCCGATTTCGGTTTTTCTTACATCCTTATTGATAAAAAACGAGGCGGGCTGGAGAATATTGTCAAAGACAAAATACTGAAGCAGCACACTATCCTTATTATCAATAATTGCATAGAGACGGTTGATATCAAACATCTCGTAGAGATTATTGTCGGGCATAGCCAAAGTGTCGTCGGGATTGGCATATTTGAGATAAGTCTTCACCTCGCGCGTCTCCCCTTCGGTGTTTGTGACACGAAGAATGGTGCGAGGAGCGGCATTAAACGACGTATCCATATAACTATTGGGAACCCGACTGGCAAACTCGTCGAAATTCAGATTGGCGAAACAAGAAAGCATCTGCGCCACACGAGCCGTGTCGAAACCATCGACAAGACGATGGCCCTGTGTCAACTCCATAACAAACGTCTCACCTTCACGACGCACCGAAAACGACTCCTCAGGCGAAGCGGGAATCTCCAGTTCTACACTCTGCAAACGATGCACATCCCAATGCACAATCTCATGGCTACGCCACGACATGGGGTCAGCCACAAAACGCGGCGTAAGATAGCCTCTGAATCCCGGGATATGGATAATATAAGGCACCTTGTCACCCTTGCGGAACATATGGCATGCCATCATATCCTGTGTTTCATGACCCACAAAATAGGTAGCCGTCAAACGCTCATGCGGAAACAGACGGAACCTACCGCCAAACCAGTTGATGAACCAGCGACGCTGATAAACCTCAACCTTCACAGCGCGTGCCGAAAGCAACTTCACAGCCTGCGGCACAGCATTCTTGTTCACCTGCTGACGGATACGCATCTCATGAAGCGTCTCCAACAAAAGGTCAACCATCGGCTGGCTCGCTGCATATTTGCCGTCAACCAACCATGAAGTATCTCCTGTGCTATCTATCACCCGCTCAAGAAGCACTTGGTTGTTCTGTTTGTCGGCAATAAACACCTTCGATACCGACCCGATATCTTCGATATGGAAATCTTGCTCAAACGTGGCAGACTTAGAGCCATGTTTGGCTATTATCAAAGCTATTACACCAATGACAACAACTGCGGCAATGATGATGAGATTCTTTTTCTTTTTCATTAACAGATAATTTTTAGTTTCAGCAGCATTATTATTGACTAACTACCATTACAGCTTTCACAGAGAGAATTCCCTTAAACCCTAAACCTCTTGCGACGAAGAAGGACAATGACCACACCGGCCACAACAACCAACCCCACTGGCAGGAAAATATTCAGCAATTGATACCGTGTCCGTTCCTCTTTCACCTTCATCACATTCAGTTTCCTAATCTTGATGTTGCGGCTACGGCTCGCTATCGCGCCATCCTCCCCGGCCAGATAATCCACACAATTAAGCAACAACTCCTTGTTCGCGTACATCGTCTCCGTATAGAAATCATAACCCAAGGGATATCCCGTGGCATCCTCGTAGTTGAAACGGTTCTTGATAATGTCGCCATCGGAGAAAACTATCATCCGGGTGCTGTCGCTCTCCTCGCGATAGCCCATCTCTGGAATATCCACAAAATCAGGGGTCAGCCTGTTGCGGAACATTGACTTGAAACTTCCTTCCAGCAACACCGCCACCGGAATATTCTGCCGGTTGAACAGCCGACGATCCGGCTCAACCTTTGCCTCGTTCAAATCATAAATGGCCGGTGCATTCTTCACCCTTGAAAAATCAGAAGTGGCAAGCAATACCGTCTTGTCAACACCATTGTCAATCAAGTCCATACTGCTGACAAAATCGGTTTTTATAAGATCCAGATTACGCACCACGGGATGAGGTGACAAAGGGACAATCTCGGGGAAATACATCCAAGGCTGGAACTGAATCTGGGCATGCTCGCCAACCATACCCACCTTCATGGGAACAGGACGGCAACGGATATCCATCACCAAATCGGGATTGACCCTGACACCATAGGTGAACAACATCTCGTCCACATTCAAAGGCAGACGTGTGGCCACTGCTTGTCCCGCATGTGCAAGGCTGTCCATATCGGCATCCAAAGCGTCCACCAGCCACAAAAGCCGACCGCCATACATCACATATTGGTCAAGGATAAACAAATCCTTATCGCTGAACGGGAGTGTCGGCTTGGCAATAATAATCAAGTCATACTTATTGCGGAACCTGTATGTAGAATCTTTCGGATTCACCGAACGTACTGTAAGCGAATTGATGTTGCCATCCATACGGGCAGTGTCAAGTGTATAGTATTCCCACAGCGAACCAATCATGTCGCTGAGATTGGGCAGTTCCAATTCTCCATGTCCGCGCAGAAATGCCACTGTCGGTCTCTCCCCACGCGACAAAGCCCGGATACCATTGGAAAGAACATACTCCAAACTCTGTATTGAATTATTCAATAGCTGAACCTGATCCACATACTTCTGGCTCTGCAGCAACTGGATGGATGTTTCTGAGCCTTTGTAAATCACATCTGCAGCCGGAATAAGCACCTGCTGCGAATAGCCCGTTGCCGTGTTCACTTGTATCTGGGTGGGTTGTATGCCCTTCTGCGCCAACTTCTGGTAAAACACCTGACGTTCCTTGGGATCCTCAAAACTATTGGGGTCCACAAACTCATACTGAACATTCTTATTATAAGCTCGGAACTGGTTCAGCATCTCCTTCGTCTCATTCTGCAACCGCTTGAAATCTGAAGGCAACTCACCTTCAAGGTACACCCTGTACAGCAACGGCTCGTCAATCTTCTTCAACAAAGACTTTGTCGATTTCGAAAGGGTATACCTGCGCTCCGAAGTCAAATCTAAACGGCCAAAGACATAATAGCCAATCACATTCACAAATATCACAATCAGTATACCTGCCGTAAGTTCAATCCAATGCCCCCTGCGCAAATCCTTTTTGTTCTTCCAGCCATGCCATTTACCGCTCTGCAACACAATGCGGGTAGCCATCATAAACACAGCCGTCACACTGGCAAAATAAATCACATCGCGGCTATCAACCACGCCTCTGCTAATCGAGTCGTAATGATAGCTCATGCCCAATTGGCGAACCACATACTCGGCACTGCCAAGGAACCCCATACGGCAGATGGCCTCAAAGCCCAGATGCATAAAAGCACACATCAATGCAGCCAGAATGAAAGCCACTATCTGATTATTCGTCAGCGAACTGGCAAACAAACCGATGGCAACAAAAGCGGCTCCCAACAGAAGCAATCCCAAATAAGAACCAGCCACACTGCCCGAATCAACATTCCCCACAGGGTCGCCCAACGCCACCACACTGAAATACCCGACAAGGGTTGGCAACAAAGAGATAGCAACCAAAACCACACCAGCCAAAAACTTGGCCCATATCAGTGTCATTTCGCCTATCGGCTTGGTCAACAACAACTCCATCGTACCGTTACGCTTCTCCTCGGCAATCATGCGCATTGTGATGGCCGGAATAAGAAACAGATACAGGAATGGTCCGATGATGAACAAACCGTCCATACCGGCATAACCATAGTCGAGGATATTGAAATCGGACTTAAAGACCCAAAGCATCAAACCCGTTAAAACCAAGAATACAACAATGGTCAAATAACCGGTCAACGATGAGAAGAAACTGGCAAGCTCTTTTTTAAATAGTGAAAACACCTCGTGTAAATTAAGATTTAGTTAGAAATACAAGTAAATAAAACAAAAATGCCACAATCCATTTCTATTGCATAACGGGCTACTCGCTGAACTTGAACCGACGCGAACGCTGCGAACGACCCTGATAGTCACCCAACGAGAGCTCATAAATCACCTCTGCCATAAGGCTGGCGTTTTTTGTCATCAAGTCCCGGTCCACATTCTCAGAGATATCACTCGGCACATGGTCGTTCAAATTACCCATAAAGCCAGTGAATACAAGCGAAGGAATTCCCACTTGGGCAAAGGGGGCAGCATCGCCCTTAGGCACAGTGCGATAACCTTTCACAAGACTCTTGGTTGATATTGAATCGTTGCGGGAAGCGATGTTCCAAAGAAGGGGGAAACGCTTGTTGCCCAACACCTGTATGCTGTCACCTTGACCTATGCACTCAGCATTGATAAAGCATTCCACATTACGCAATTTAGGGAAATTCGAAACAAAAATACTTGAGCCCAGATTCTGGAGTTCACTGCCTGAAAATAGCACAAACACAATCGAACGCTTATTGTACTCAATATCCTTGGGGGCATTTACTGTCAACAGCCGGGCTGCCTCAAGCACAGCAGCCACACCCGTGGCATTATCGTTTGCTCCGGGAAACAGGCAGGTATTACCCTGCATGCCCACATGGTCAAGATGTGCACCCACCACAATATACTCATTCCTCAACTTGGCATCATGTCCCGGCAGAACACCCACCACATTGGCTGTGGTCGCATTCGGGCGATACTTGGCATTGATATTAATCTCAAAACTCTTCCGCAGATGGAACGATTGCGGAGTCATCTTGTCAAGCAGTGTGTTCACAACCGAGTCGAGCGTCATCTGCTCGTCGGCCAACAAGGCTGCTCCCATGTCTCGTGTGGGCTGAACCACAGGGAAAGTCAACTGATGCGAACCCTCGCCACACCATGCCCAGTGCTGCACCTCATAGGGACGGCAACTCTCGGACATGTTGATGCACACCAAACCTACCGCACCATGCTTACGAGCCACCTCGGCCTTACCTCGCAAAGTGGAATAGGCATCGGTAATTTTAGATGGCAGAAACTCGGGAACTCCCGACAAGCAAAGCACCACCTTGCCCCGCACATCCACTTTTGCATATTCGTCGAACGAATGGTGATCAATACCCCATCCGCAGAACACCACGGGGGCATTGGTATAGCCACGTCCCGTCATACTTGAACAGACATAGTCGCGTCCCAGCACATACTGAACTCTTACATCATTGTCATTGACATAAGTGTAAAAATTGCAATTCTCAATCTCGTTATACTCTACCTGAAAATACTGTCCCCACTCATCCTGGAAAGGCTTGACGCCATATGACGACAACACCGCTGCACAATAGTTGGCAGCATCCAGATAAGCCTGCGACCCTGCCATTCTTCCTTCATACTGCGACGAAGCCAATATGCGTACATGCTTCATCAACGTATCCGTATTGGCACGGAGCAGCGTATCCTTGGTAACTTCTTCTTGTGCACCGGCCATACCCGGGGCCACTACGGCCAAAATGGCCAACAGGGCAAAGAACTTCTTCATTTTTATGAGCATCTTTATATTATAATAATATTTTATTTCACTGATAATAAAACGATTGTTGCACAATATGTGCATGATACAATCAAGCAAAGATACAAAAAAAAAACAAACCACAATAAAAAAACCTCCAAACAGCCTGTGAAAGCAAAGCAAAAGCCATGTGTTTCAATCCTGCCGACCCAGTATGCCAGGCCGACAGACTAACAGCCATAGCCCAACCCCCAATCGTTCCCCGTTATCTTTTCCTCACTTCTTCCTTCATTTATCCTTTGATATTGGGAGAACGATGGGAGAACGATGGGAGAACTGAGGAACAACGAGCGGACATAGAACGATGCAAGTTTTGCCGGGCAATGGCACCCGACCGATTCGGCAAAAAGCAACATATGGCTATTATACAGCCACATACACTTGCATCACTTATTCTATACCCATCAAGAAACGTCTTTGTCGCCTTGCATTGGATTTATAACCATGCCGGAAGTTCTATTCCTCGGAAGCGGCCGAAATAAACCTGCGGTAAGCAGAGAAAGTGTTTGCCCTTGACAAGAACCCCTCATATTTACCATTCTCATCAACAACAATCAGATTATAACGGTTACTAAGCTGGAACTTTTTGACCACGTCTCCCGGCGAATCGCCCAGATGGACAAGGTCTTTATCGTCAAACGTCATCATCAGTTCCTTGATTGTCACATTGTCATACTTCTCCGTGTCAAAGATAAGTTGACGCAAATCGTCCATCACGATGAGACCCAGAAAATGCCCTTCCTTGTCAAGCACCGGGAAAAGATTACGTTTTGAACGCTTTATGGCTTCCACAACATCACGCAAAGTGCCGTCGGAAGGCACCGTGGCAAAATTTGTCTCAATCAGTTTTTTCAAATCTATCAAATGCCATGCCGAAGCATCCTTATTGTGGGTCATTAGGTCACCTTTATCGGCCAATTTACGGGCATAGATAGAATGTTTCTCAAAAGGTTGCACACAGACGTAGGTCACTGTTGATGTGATGAGCAGAGGAACCATCAATGCATATCCCCCGGTAATCTCTGCAATGAGGAACACCCCCATGAATGGTGCATGCATCACTCCTGTCATGACAGCCGCCATGCCCACAAGAGCGAAATTGGCAGTCGACTGTGGCGGCAGCCCAATGTAATTACCCAAAGCTGCAATGAAATAACCACTCAATCCACCCACTACCAATGAGGGGCCGAAAGTGCCGCCTACACCTCCACTGCCAATGGTTGTGGCTGTGGCAACGGGTTTTAAGAGAATCAACACCAATAATATCAAAAGTGCCACCCACCCATTATCACGGAACACATTGAAAACACTGCTTGCAAAAAGGGCATCGTCGTTGCTGCCGTTCAGCAACTCGGTAAGCGCCCAATAACCTTCGCCGTAAAGGGGCGGGAAAAGGAATATCATAACACCCAACAACACTCCACCGACTATCCATTTCAGAACCCAGTTGCGCGAGTGCGAAAACCACGATTCAACCTTGTCCGTACAGCGAAGAAAATAAACGGAACTGAAAGCACAGAATATACCCAAAACAACAAGAAACGGTATCTGTCCCAAAGTAAAGTCTTCGGCGACCTTGAAAACGAATTGGACCTGCTGCCCCATAAGGAAATAGGCTACTGTAGAAGCCGAGAGTGCGGCGATGAGCAAGGGAACAGCCGTGGTCATGGTCATGTCGAACATGAGCACTTCCACTGTGAAAAGGACTCCCGCCAAAGGAGCCTTGAATATTCCCGCTATGGCTCCCGCAGCACCGCATCCCAACAGCAGTTTCACGCCTCGAGCACTGACGTGGAAGAACCTCCCTACATTTGAGCCGATGGCGCTGCCCGTCGAAGCAATGGGAGCCTCAAGTCCCACACTGCCGCCAAAGGAGACTGTGAGCGTTGAAGCAACCAACGAAGAATACATATTGCGCGGAGGCAACGAACCTTTTTTGCGCGAGATGGAGAGCAGCACACTGGGAATGCCATGTCCGATGTCACCCTTGATGACGAACTTGACAAACAATACCGTGAGCAGAATGCCGATTAGAGGTGCGAAAAGGATCAGCATATTACCGCCGCCTGTGGCGAAATGAGCTCCTCCGACCTCCATGACATACTTGCCGGACAAATGTACCACGGTCTTGAGCAGGACGGCTGCCAAGCCGCTCAACACCCCTACCACCACGCTCAGCATCAAGAGGTAGTTCTGCTCTGATATATGGTGCAATCGCCAAATATAGAATTTTTTATATAATATGTTAAACCGTGACATCTCAAATTTTTTGAGCTGCAAAGATACAAATAATCTGTCAATCCACAAAACAGAATAACGCAAGATTTACTTTTTCATTGGGCTACCATGCACAATATTTGCCGTATACACACGTTATTAATCGTTGTTTTCAAACTGTAAGTTTTTATTGCCATGAATAAATTTCGTCCACACCCTGCCCTGCCGTCTATGCTCCGTGGCGTTGTCTTGACGGTGTTTTCGATAATCCTTTTCTCTTCGTGCGTCTCGATGAGGGAGTACGAATCGCTGCAGTCCCAGTACAGCCAAGCCATGAAAGGCTGGAACCTCTCCAAACAGGAGCTGCAAGAGTTGCGCGAAGAGAATGCAGAACTGGTGAGGCAGGGGCAGGCGATGACGGTGGCAATGAGCGATATGACGGCTGCCCGGCGGGAATGCGAGGCCACGGTGGCTTCCATCAACCGTTCGTATGCCGCCCTGCAGCTACGCTACGACACGACTGTGGAGAATTATATGCAGCAGCTCACTGGCAAAAGCCGTGACTTGTCGAAGGTCAACAAGTTGCTTGAGCAACGCACCCGCGAGCTGAACGAGAAGGAGAAAGCATTCCAAGCCAGAGAGCAAAAACTGCTTTCACAACAGCGCGACCTTGAAACCCGCCAGCGGGAATTGGAACAGAACACCCATACGACCGCTCAGGCTCTACAAGCCAAAGAGAAAGAACTGGAGGAGCTGCGAAGCGCGGTGACCAAGGCTTTGGTGGGTTTTGCCGACAAAGGGTTGCAGGTGGAAGTAAAGAATGGAAGGGTCTATGTCTCGATGGAGGACAATCTGCTCTTTGCCCCTGGCAGCTGGACTGTTTCGAGCAAGGGAACGGAGGCCATCAAACGGCTGGCCAAGGAGCTGGAAGTACACACCGACCTCAACATTATAGTGGAAGGCCATACCGACAACGACACTTATCGGGGATCGGCTGCCGTGAAGGATAATTGGGATTTGAGCGTTATGCGGGCTACCGCCATCGTAAAAATGTTGTTGAAAGAGGGTCCCGCCATCAATCCCGCGAGGGTGGAGGCCGCCGGGCACGGCGAGTATGCACCGAAGAAACCCAACACTTCCGCAGCCAACAAGGCCGCGAACCGCCGCACTGAGATTATTCTCACGCCTCATCTGGAAGACATCATGCAGATGGTGGTGCCGCAACGATGAGCTTTCCGACAGCTTTCCATTGATTACGAATTACTTATAGACACCATAGGCTTTATAGATATTATAGGCCGGGAATAATTATTGAAAAAAATTTTAATCAAGGTGTAGTATTTTGGGGCTTCGCGCGTTTAATAGGCGAATGACACAAAAAGAATATAACAATGGAGTGAAGCTATGGGCTGACGATGTGTATCGTTTCGCGATACATTGTTGCGGCGACAGTGAGGGTGCGAAGGATGGAGTGCAGGAGGCTTTCGCTTCGTTGTGGGAACACCGCGAAAATGTGTCCGAAACCAAGGGCAAGGGATTCCTGCTGACCTGTGTTCATAACTGGGCAATGAGTCAGCACCGGCACCAAAAGGTACATGAGGACAGCCTGCGTGACCTTGCCAGCGAGACGACGACGGCTCCCGACACCCGTTTCGACCTGCGAGAGGCGCTACAGAAAGCGGCGGAAAAGCTACCGGAGATACAACGCTCGGCCTTGTTGCTGAAAGATGTGGAGGGATACAGTTGTCGCGAAATAGCAGAAATCCTGCATCTAAATGAAACGCAGGTGACGGTTTACCTCTATAGGGCACGAATATCAATGAGAAAGACATTAATTGCTTTAGGCTATGACAATAACAACTGACAATTACGAATCATGGTTCTACCGCTACAGCGAGGGCGAACTAAATGAAAGTGAACGCCGCGAAGTGGAAGCTTTTGCGGCGCAGCATCCCGCCCTTGCCGACGAGCTGAGCCTTTACGACCCAGGGCTGAAGCTACAGGCGGCGCCGATGGTGTATGCCGACAAGGAACGACTGATGCATCGGGAGCAGCGGACTGTCCCCCTGTGGCGGTGGGCGGTGGCTGCTTGTCTTGCCGCCACAATGGTGACGGTTGTATGGCTGTTCACTTTCGACAGACAGGCAGACGGTCCCATTGTGGCACAAGCCACCTTGCCGCAACCCCTGCCCGAACAGCAACCTGCAACGGTTGCGGAGCCTGCTACCGTGGTCGAATCCTCCACTCCGGTAATCACAAAGAGACATCGCCCCCACTCCACGGCACGCTTTTCCACCCTTTCGTCCAAGCCGACCGAAACCGCCAAGGCCGATCCGACAGCCGACATGGTTGCTGCCGAACCTGTTTCCCCCATGGACGAGGAGCCTCAGCCTGTCGTACCCGTCAAAGACGAGCCCACAGTGGTCATACACCATGAAATATACGTAGTAGCCGATACCGAGCCTGCACCAGTGGAAGAGGGTACTGCCACCGTCGAGCCGGAGAACGCCATCGAGGGAATTCTCGCCTTTGGCCGAAGCCTCGGAGCACGGCTGAGAGCCGAACGACTCCGCGCCCAAGGCAACGCCAAGATGGCACTGGCATCGCTCTGACCATTCATGACAATACTGAAAAACAGACAGAAAAACAAGATAATAACAATAAAATTCAAACAATATGAACTGCAAACTTTTCACTTTGGCATTCATGATGGGCTGTCTTGGCTGGACCGCCAACGCGGGTACGTCCAACCATGCAGCATCCAGCAACGAGGACACCAACAGGGTGTCCACAAACGTCACCGCGGTAACCAGAAACGACGACACCGTCAACATGTACCGCATCACCTTCACCCAACCCATCAGAAAGGTGGTGCTGGAGGACTATTGCAATCTGGTCATCGTGCCAGACACGGTCAACTATCTCACCACCTCACGTCCATCAAAAAGAGGGATCTCAGACAAAACTTTCTCCTACAAGATGTCCTCGGTGGGGGAGCTGAAAATCGAGTCGCAGCCCAGTGGGCGCAAGTTGGAACTGCACTTGGACATGGGTACCTCCGTGGTCATAGAGACCAACGACTTCTCCAACGCTGAGGTGCACATCAACAAGCAACTCAACATGCTGAACATCAAAACTAACGACTACAGCAATGTGTTGGTGACAACAGACCTTGACACCATTCGTGCCACCTCAATTCAAATCACCACCAACGATTTCTCGAACGCAAAGTTCAACTCTCCTGTCAATGCCTATACAGTAAGCTTGAAATCGAACGACTTCTCGAACGCAAAGCTTCCCAGCGGGAGGGTGAATAAAATCTTCCAGTCGCAAAGCGAAAATGCCACAATCGATTACGGGCACATTCCAAACGCGAACCTCTATCTGGACTTTGATCCCGAATTAGACGAATTGGATGAAGAGTTATCTAAAAAGGTGGAGAAGTCAGAGAAGCGGTCATCCTTCTTCCACGAAGGCGGATGGGAGTTCGATTTTGCATGGGGATTCACCAACTGGGGTAAGCAACCGTGGAGCGGCTTCAACCCCATGCGGGGTTCGTACAGCCTCAGCACCAACTTCTCGTCCTATCAGCTGGAGCTGGTATACTATCCTTTGTGCACCCGTCACTTCAGTTTCGGCATGGGTGTTGGGTACGCATCGGATGTCTACCACTTTAACGATAGCTACGTGGCGCTAACCGAGTTGCCGATTAATGGCATGATGGACTTTGTCAGCATTGACCGCAGCGATGCCTATTGGAGCTCCCGCATGGTGGCACGTTACTTCACCATTCCCATCTCTATTATCTGGGAACCGGCCGCAAACAGCGATTTCAGTATTGGACTTGCAGCCATCCCGGGGCTGAACTATAGCAGCCGCCACACGGGATTGAAACACAAGGGCGAATCGACAAGGAACCAGGGCAAGGTGACCGATGTGGAGAATATGTCGGCAGTGATGAACCCGTTGAAACTGGATGCCCGGCTGACACTGAACTACTCCCACATATCGGTATTCGTGCAGATGTCGACACAGTCCATCATGCAGAACATGAAAGAGACGGTCTACCCCATCAAGCTGGGTTTCATCCTGCGATTGTTCGACGATTGATATACTTTTCTCTTTTAGGTAAAGAAAGAGGCGCCCTGCGTGGAGTGCCTCTTATTTTTTGCGACGACGGCCGGGCAGCGGTTCCTCGGGTTTTTGACGGTCTCCCAGCAGCCTTCGGGCTCCGATGTATCGCTTTGAATAATATTCCTCGGTGGAATAGGAATGGATAACCCCTGTGGAGGTGGCGGCATGGATGAATCGAAACACGCCCGTGGCTGTGTCCACCTCGGTAACGATGCCGGTATGGCCTACACCGCCTTTGCCGGAACGCCCCTGGAAGAAGACAAGGTCGCCGCGCTGTAGTTTCTTCCGGTCTTTGATGTCGCGTCCCAGTCGTGACTGCGGCACTGACCCCCCGGGCAGGGTATAGCCGAACTGGAGATAGACATATCGTGCAAAGCCCGCACAGTCGAATGCTTTGGGGCCTTTGCCGCCATAGCGATAGGGTTTTCCCAGATGCAGACGAGCCTCTTCGATAAGGAGGTCGGCAGAGTCTATCATCGCTTCGAGCGGATTGTAGTCGCGGAAATTGAATATCTGCAGACCCTCAGAGGGCAGCAGGATGCTGGAGAGAAAATTGTTTGCCGCCCAAACACGCGACGGAGCCTGCAGGACGCGGTTGGTGTCGGTCTGGCTGCGGGCAGTGCCGTAGCCATATCCTAACAAGATTACCATCGTCAGGGCTTTACGTCGTGCGGTCATAGGCTATTCGTTTTTTGCCACAGGGGGCAAGGTGGCAGGCTCCTCGTCGGGACGTTTCTTTTCGCTGTATACATCCAAGGCCACAACAACAGCGGTAAACGCCCAAAAGGGCACCGAAAGTTTGTCGGTGTCGAGGAAATTGTTGAACATACCGTGTATGTAGTATGTGAGCAGACTAAGGGTAAAAGCCAATGCCATGTTGGCGACTTGCCTATCGCGAGCAGTGCGGTAGACACGTACCCCGGTAGCGAAAGTGGTCATGAAGATGGCTATCACCAGCGCCACGCCCGGTATCCCTTGCTCAGTCATGGGCCCGATATATTCGCTATGGGCATTGCCGAGATTCCCTGCATTGGTGCTGATGGTGGAGAGCTGGTAGCTGCGCTGATAACTGGCGTAAAGGAACTGGTAGGTGCCGGGACCGCAGCCTACAATAGGGCTCTCTTTCCACATACGGATGGCAGAAGCCCAGCGGTTCAATCGTTCAAGGTTGCTGGCATCGGTCGAGATGTTCGAAATGCTCTTGATCTGTCCTGCCAAATCATAAGAACTGTCCTGATGATTCTTGCTGAGTTTATAAAGCACATCGCTTTGATAGACGAAAAAGACCCCGACAAACACACCAAAAAGGACTACCATCCATTTAACTTTCAAGCCCAAGCGCACAAGGACATACACCCCAATGGCACCCAGCACACTGAGCCATGCCGCACGGCAATAGGAGAAGAAAAGACCCACCACCAACAACGCCATGATGGCCAATGAAAGCAATCGTCCCCAACCTTTGCTGTTGCGGCTGAAGATGAAATAGAATGCAGCAGGCATTAAAAGGGCTATGACACACCCATATGCCGTGTGGTCATTATAAAAGGGCCTCATAACCCTGTGGAGGGTCTGAAGGTCGCTAAAATTCCCTACAGTCTTAGCGGTAGCGATGAGGATGACAGCAATCAATCCGATAGCATAGCACCAAAAGAATTGACGGACACGTCTCTTGTCGCGGAAAATCTGGGCAGCGGCAAAGAAGAATGGTACCACAAACCACAGCCGCGCCAACCAATATTTGAACGAAATGAAAGGAAGCTCCGATGTACAGGTAGTGAGCAACATCCACCCCATCGAAGCAAGCAGACAGATGCTCACCGGATGTTTCAACAGCCTGACATCATAGCTCTTTGAGGCCAGCACACGGAAGAAAAACATCAGTGTGAAGAGTATCATCATCGGCTCGACTGGCATCGACAACTCCATCTTGGGCATCAATGCCATATTGATAGCAAAGGGTGTGAACAATGCCATGCTCAGCAACCCGATCTCGAACCGGGTCACAAACAGCAGTAGCACCAAGCCCGCCAAGGGTATCAACGAAAGATAATAGAAATCCTTCAGCAATAAAACCGAATTGGCTGTAGCAAACAGCAACGTTGCCCCCACAGCCCACACTGCGGTCTTGTTCTTCCTATACCAATCAGCGATATTCAAAACACTGCTTTCAAAATCCAACCATCAGAAACCAAAGCCCTACTCTTGCTCCTCCTTGGGTTTAAGGGCATCCATGCACAGCAACACCAAAATGCACATCACTACTGCACCCAGCGTACCCAGTGCCACAATGACAATCCGTTTCGGATAAGCTTTCTTGTCGGGGGACACAGCCTCATCCAGCAAGAACTTATAGCTCACAGTCTCACTCTCGTCCACCTGTGTCTGGGCGGCACGTGTCTGCATGTCGGCCAACTCGTGGCATTTCTCGTTTATCAACTGCGTCAGTCCGAGCTGATATTGGGGATTGCGGCGCAAACTATCCTGAAGGTCTTTTATTTCCTGCCCCAATCTGTCGCAAACTCCTTGCATTATCTCTGCCGCGTTCTTTGCACGGTCGTGATGAATCCGGTGACACACTGTGTCATAGTTCACGGCTATGAAATTAGCCATATCGGCTGCCCATTGAGGGTCGACATCCAGCACCGATACCTCCACGCCAAGGAACTCCGTCCGCCTAACATTCACGTTGCCACGATACTGCTCGTGTAGTTTGAACATCTTGTGGGGGTCGTCAGGGTTGATACCATAGTGCTCCATCAGGTTGAAACGCTTACAAACGTCACGCTCCATCGATTCCGACGAAAGAATCTGGATGCAATACTCACAGTCACGCTCCACACCATAGTCCATGAAGTCCAGACTATAATGGTAGTCCATGATGGCCTTGCTCAGTCGGTTCGAATTGGTGGGGAAAAGGGTGGCAGTGGCCTTGAAACGAGGTGTGATAAGCAGCGAAACAGCTATCGACACCGCCAAAGCGGCAATAAACACCCATATCAACAATTTCCACCACTTCTTAAAAAAACGTATTGTCGCATTGTGGTCGTAGTCATTACCAAAAGACTTGTTCGTCATAAAGATTATTTTTTATTGTTCTTAACAGATTTATAGTAAACTTTGGAGTCTTGCTCTCCATAAAGTTTAGTGTTAACGGCAAACCACCAATTATATTGCACAACCCTCGAAAAAGTACTTGCTATAGACTCGTTAATTCTAAGATTCCACCTCCACACAAGCAAAAGATTCTGCCAAAATACAGCAACACAATACAGGTATTAAGGTTTTTCGAAAAGACAACATTTCATTATCAATCAATACTTTTCAGCTTATTGGTAAAAAAAGTTATCAACCCCGAATTATAATTATGTTTTACCTTTTTTTGCATCTAACTTATAAATAGTTGATGCGTCTATTGTTGATATGTGTAGCGACTCGCAACGAGCAAACAAAATTAAGTGGTCGAAATTAATATGTACTAAACCATGTCAGAACAACACCTGGACAAGAAATTAATGTTTGTTATATGCTGAACAGCACAGC
>DBXQ01000131.1 GCA_002309955.1 Bacteroidales bacterium UBA1208 | reverse complement strand
CAGTAGGTTGCGACAGTACCGTCACCTTGCACCTGACCATCAACAACAGCACTACAGGCATTGAGACAGTCACCGCCTGCGATAGCTACACATGGCACGGAGCCACCTACACTGCCACTACTTTCAGTCCTCAATTCTCCACTCTCAATTCAGTAGGTTGCGACAGTATAGTCACCTTGCACCTGACTATCAACTACAGCGACACGACACGTTCTGTGGAAAGCATTTGCGAGGGCGACTCACTACTCTTTAATGATAGTTGGCTCACCACAGAAGGCATTTACGACCATACACTTCAAAACGCGCAAGGTTGCGACTCGCTGTTGATACTCATGCTCACAGTCAATCCTACTTCTGAAACCATTGTCACTGATACCGCCTGTGACAGCTATATTTGGCACGACAGCCTTTACACTGCCTCTACTCTCAATTCTCAATTCTCAACTCTCAATTCAGCAGGCTGTGACAGCATAGTGACACTACATCTCACCATCAATTATAGTAGCCATGACACCATCGTCGACTCTGCTACCAGTAGTTACGAATGGTTAGGAAACACCTATACCGAAAGTGGTGAGTACGTTTTCGAAGCTCAGACCGAGGCAGGCTGCGATAGTATTATTGTATTGCAATTGACCATCACTGAGGTTGGCATCAGCACCATTGATAGTGTCAGCGACATTACTCTATACCCCAACCCCACCACAGGTAAAATCATCATCGAGACTTCAGGAATCCGAGTTGATATGATAGAGGTGTTTGATCCAAACGGTCGCATTGTCGCCACTTTCTATGACAGTAATGTCATTGACATCCGTCATCTGCCAACAGGAGTCTACACCCTCCGCATCGCAATGCATGACGGCACAACCATCAAGCGCGTCATCAAGCAATAACTCTATTGTTTGATTGCATTCAGCAACCAATGGCAGACTCATATGAATGGGTCTGCCATTTTAATTGCACGATTATAAAGAATGTGTTATGAATGTGTTGTTAATCACAAATCGGTCATTAGGAGAATATCAATCCTTTTTAATCGAAAAAACATGTTATTTCGTCCCTCTCTAATGACCGTTATTAGAAAAGAACAACGACTACTTGGCTGGTATTGTACTGTTTACAAAATGTTAAAATCAGGGATGAAATTCTAACGACCGATTTGGGTTTATTCTTTTATATCCGTCTATTTGGATTTTTTTTCGTATTTTTGCAGAATGAGAGAGAGTGTGTGTGGCGGATGGGAGTGTGGGATATAGTGTTGATTGGCGGGGAGTTGATAGAATAAAAAAATGTTAATAATAATAAAGAGTTTATAGATTAATAGATGATAGGCAGGTTTTTTACAAGTCGGATGAAGATGGCGGACGTGGTGGCGACGAATCATACTTTGATTTTGGCCATGCCACGGTTTGGTATTCCATTGGGTTTCGGTGAGCGCAGTGTGCAGGAGATTTGTGCGCAGTATGGACTGCCTGTGGATTTTGTGTTGTTGATATTCAATGTGTATACATTCGATGATTATTTGCCCGATGAGGATGGCCTGATGCGGACAGATTTTAGTCCGTTGGTGCCTTATCTGGAGGCAAGCCACCGATATTATTTGAATGAAAGGTTGCCACACATAGAACGGCATTTGTTGCATGTGGCGGGAAGTGCGGGCGAAAGATACGGCTCAATATTGAAGCATTTTTTCGAGGACTACCGTAAGGAGGTTGTGGAGCATTTCGACAGTGAGGAGCGGGATGTTTTCCCATATTTGGAGAGTCTGATGAACGGTGGAAGAGCGGAGCGGCCAGTAAGTGAGCATTTCGCTGACAACCATACGGATTTGGTGGATAAACTGGGCGATTTGACACAAATATTGTACAAATATATCCCGTGTGAGGGGTTTGCCGAAGAGTTGAACGAGTTGGTGTTTGCCATCATGCAGTTGAGTGCGGACTTGGAGAAACATGCGTTGATAGAGGAGAAGATATTGCTGCCGTATATTCAGCAGTTGGAAAGGAGGCAGGAGGGATGAAGCCCAAGATACAGGTGCTGGTGTGCGAGCCAAGCGACATAGTGCGCGAGGGTCTGCGGTCGTTGTTGGATGAGGATGAGTTTGTGTTGCAGGCTCCAATGCGTGAAGTGCCCGCCGATATGGCGCAGAGGATAAGTCGTCAGCAGCCGGATATTCTGATATTGAATCCTACGTTGCTGAATACACCGCCAAGGATGCAGTTGGTGTCGATACAGCAGGCAAGGATGAGTATGGCCGTGGTAGCGCTGGTGTATGAGTATGTGGAGCCGTCGTTGCTGAGCCAGTTTAAGACGGTGCTGGATATTAGGGAGAAGGGAAACAGGGTGGCACAGCTGTTGCGTGAGTGTTGTCAGCCGGAGATGGAGGATGAGGAGGGATATGAGTTGAGCGAGAGGGAGACGGAAGTGTTGGTTCTGCTGGCAAAGGGATGCAGCAGTAAGGAGATTGCCGACAAGTTGAATATCAGTATCCACACGGTGAATACGCACCGCAAGAATATTACGCGGAAGACGGGTATCAAGAGCGTGGCGGGTTTGGCTGTGTATGCGATGTTGCATAATTTGGTGGTGGGGTAGAGAGATGGATTTGATAGATTTGATAAAGACGATTGATTTTATAGATTATGAAGGAAAAGAATGCTGAACGGCTTTGGAATGCCAACTACACCAAGGTGTGGGTGGCGAATTTCATGATATTCTTTTCGTTCATGCTGTTGACACCGTTGTTGCCTATCTATCTGAGCGAACATTTCGGTGCCGATAAGGATACGATTGGTTTGGTGCTTTTCGGTTATGCTGTGATGGCTCTGGTGGCGAGGCTGTTCTCGGGTTATGTGGTGGACAGTTTTCCGAGGAAGATGGTGTTGCTTATCAGCTTTACGGTGTTTACGCTGTTTTTTGTGGGATATGTGGCTGCAGGGACATTGATGCTTTTTGCGGCAGTGAGGACGGTGCATGGCATGCCTTTCGGCTTTACGACGGTGGCTAACAGTACGGTGGCCATTGATGTGTTGCCGTCGTCGCGACGGACAGAGGGGATAGGGTTGTATGGGTTGAGTAACAATCTGGCTTCGGCTATTTCGCCGACCATTGCTATATGGATTTACACAACGACACACAATTTTGATATCATCTTCTGGATAGCGATGGGTGTTGCCACTGTGGGGTTGTTGATAGACGCTACGGTAAAGACCCGTCCCCGCGAGTTGGTGAAGGGCAAGCAGCCAATATCGCTTGACCGTTTCTTTCTGATGAAGGGGATGGGCGAGGCTTTGACTATGGTGTGTTTCGCTTTTTCGTACGGAGTGATGAGCACGTATGTGGCCATCTACGGTAAGGAAAGGCTGGGGATAGAGGGTGGCTCGGGAACGTTTTTCCTGTTGCTGTCTTTAGGCCTTATTCTTTCACGGTTGCAGGGCAACAAGGCGTTGCGGCAGGGAAAGATTACGTATAATGCTTCGCTGGGTGTATGTGTGTCGCTACTGGGATACTTGATGTTTGCCGCACTGCCTAACGCTGTGGGCTATTACGGTGCAGCGTTAGTGATAGGTTTGGGCAATGGACACATGTATCCGGCCTATCAGAATATGTTTGTTAATTTGGCTCCGCATACACAGAGGGGTACTGCGAACAGTTCAATACTGGTGGCATGGGATGTGGGAGTTGGACTGGGTATACTGCTGGGTGGTGTGCTGAGCGAGAATTGGGGCTACGGAGCAGCTTTTTGGGCTGCGTGGATAGTGAACTTGGCAGGTTTTGTGGGATATTGGCTATATGTGAAGAGCCATTTTACAAGAGAACGTCTTCGTTGAAATATTGAAAAATTGAAAATAAAAATAAAAAAGAATATGTTACGCAAGGTTAGAATTTTATTGGCCAGTTTGTTTTTTGTGGCCATCACGTTGCTGTTTCTTGATTTTACAGGTGTGTTGCATCTGTATTTGGGTTGGTTGGCCAAAGTGCAGATGCTGCCCGCAGTGCTGTCGCTGAATGTAGCAGTGGTGTTGTTTTTTGTAGTGGTCACCCTGCTGTTTGGCAGAACGTACTGCTCGGTGGTGTGCCCGTTTGGAGTGATGCAGGATGTGTTTATCTGGTTGGGTGGAAAATGGAAAAAGAACCGTTTCCACTATACTAAGGGATGGCCGTGGCTTCGCTGGACAATGTTGGCAGTGTTTGTACTGCTGATGGTTTTTGGGGTGAATGGGATTGCCATATTGATAGCCCCGTATAGTGCCTATGGGCGTATAGCGACGAATTTATTCCAGCCTTTGTATATGTGGATTAATAATCTGTGTGCTTATTTTGCCGAGCGGGCAGGGAGCTATGCTTTCTATGAGGTGGATGTGTGGGTGAAGAGCGGGGTGACGCTGGCTGTTGCCGCAGTGACCTTTGTTGTGGTGGGGTTTGTGTCGTTTCGTTGGGGAAGAGTATGGTGTAATTCGGTGTGTCCTGTGGGTACGGTATTGGGTTTTCTGTCGAAGTTCGCCATGTTCCGTCCGGTGATTGATACGGGGAAGTGCAACGGTTGCAAGAAGTGCGCTAAGAATTGCAAGGCTATGTGCATTGACCCTGAGACGCATACGATAGATATGTCGCGTTGTGTGGCGTGTATGGATTGTTTAGAGAATTGCCATCAGAAGGCTATTACGCTCCAGCGTGGCAAGGCTGTGGTGAAGAATGAAGAGGTGGATGCTTCGCGCCGCAAGTTTGTGGTGACAACAGCTGCTGTGGGCGCCGCTTTGGCCGTTGAGGCGCAAGAGAAGAAAGTGGACGGTGGTTTGGCTGCGCTGGTAGACAAGCAACTGCCTGAGCGTAATGTGCCATTGAAGCCGTTTGGTGCCAAAAGTTTGAAGAATTTTTCAAGTCGTTGCACGGGTTGTCAGCTTTGTGTGAGCGAATGTCCGCAACATGTATTGCGTCCGTCGAAAAAATTGATCACCTTGCTGCAGCCCGAGATGGCTTTCGACAAAGGCTATTGTTCACCAGATTGTACACGCTGTAGTGAAGTGTGTCCTGCGGGAGCCATTAAGAAAATTGATGCTGCCGAGAAGAGTGCTATCAGCATAGGACATGCCGTCACAGTGGCGAGTAACTGCTTGTTAGCACAGGGGGTGGAGTGTAACGCCTGTTCGCGTCATTGTCCGGCAGCAGCTATCAGCCTTGTGAGCGATGCGTCGACAGGACATCAGCGTGTAGTGGTGAACGAGTCGCGTTGCATAGGTTGCGGAGCCTGCGAATATTATTGCCCGGTGCGTCCGTTCAGTGCCATTTATGTGGAGGGACGCGAGGTGCACACCAATGTATGAGATAATTAACTAACAAAATATTCTAAAATATAAACAATCAAAACTATGAGTAAATTTCTTGATACGCTTAGCGTAGTGAAAACGTACAAATTCTGGAAAGAACTTGTAATCATGACTCTCGGTATGTTCGTTACCGCAGCGGCAGTATATTATTTCTTGGTGCCGAGCAAACTGATTATCGGTACCATTTCGGGTCTCTCGATTGTGCTGAACAACATCTTCGAGGCTGCGGGTATCCATATCGGACTTTCGGTCATCATTATGGCTATCAATGCTATCCTGCTGATATTGGCATGGGTGTTGATAGGCCATGAATTTGGGGCAAAGACGGTCTACACGGCTATGATATTGGGTCCGATGACCGATGTCTGGGATGCTATCCTCCCGTGGCAGAAGATTGCCAACGAGAACTTGGTGACGGGTACCCCTTCCGTTATGGGTGATCCTTGGTTGGATCTTTGCTGCTTTGTGTTGCTGTTAAGTGCTGCGCAGGCTTTGATGTTCAGCATCAATGCTTCGACAGGTGGATTGGATATCCTGGCTAAGATTGTGAACAAGTATCTCCACTTCGACATTGGTACATCGGTGAGTATTGCCGGTGCCGTTATCTGCTGCACGGCTTTCTTTATCAATCCGTTCCGCATGGTGGTTATCGGTCTTATCGGCACTTGGATTAATGGCTTGGTGGTTGATTATTTCACCGCTTCGTTGAACAACCGCAAGCGTGTCTGCATTGTGTCAAAGGATTACGACCGTATCCGCCGTTACATTATTGATGATTTGCACCGTGGTTGCACCCTCTACGAGGTAATTGGAGGATATTCAAATGAGCGCAGCATTGAGCTGGAAGTGCTGTTAACCAAGGATGAGTTCAGCAACCTGATGGCTTTTCTGAGAGACAACGAAATCAATGCTTTCACTACTGCAGGTAATGTGAGCGAGGTGTACGGTCTCTGGACCAAGCACAGCAAGAAGAAGGCTATAAAAGAACACGCCGAAACGAGATAAGCTGTTTCGGAGGCATTTGATGTTAGCGATGTAAAACAGTAAATATCAAATATTATGAAAAAAACTAAACGTTACGACAAGCGGTTTCTGCCCATGCTGTGGATAGGCTTGGCTTTGTGGCTGGGTTCTATGGCGACGTTGTATATCCTTGAAGCGGCAGGATTGAAACTGACGGGGCAGGATACGTTGATGGATCTTGGGAAGATGATGTTCCGTAATGCTCCCATATTCACGCTGCTGATGCTGTGCCTCTTCCAACCGATATTGGAGGAGTTGAGCTTCCGCCTGTGGGGCGTGGGCAAGAAATGGACTTTTATCCTCAGCCTTGTCCTTATGGCACTCTTCACCGTCGGCTCGATCGGGCTTTGGGGTGTGCTCATGATTGTTGCAATTATCTTGGTGACAATTCTCGTAAAGAACAAGTTTTTGCAATTGTGGATCAACGCTATCATCAGTTCCTTGGCTTTCATGGTGTGCCATATCTCGGGTTTCGGAGATTATTCGTTGGGGATGGTCCTTGGTCTTACTGGCATCTTCGGCATGGCTCTTATATGTTGCTGGCTGACCATCAATATCAGTTTCTGGCTTTCATGTCTGTTGCATGTGCTCAACAACTCGCTGGCTATCATTATGCCTTTGATTTTTCTGCCCGATCCGCAGACAAGCCACATAACAGTCCCGGTTAATGATACGCCTTCTGTGCAGGTATGCTCAACAGTCTTGGAGCCTTTGCATCCCTTTGCCGATAACACCGACCTTATCAATGGCGCTACCTTACCATGGCAGGTGTCGCCGGGTATGGAAAGTTTTTACATGGTGGGAGAACCGGCCCAGATAGCCAGCAAGATTGCTTGTCAGCGTAGGGACATCCCTGCCGATGTCTTCTTTGATTGGGAATCCCAAGGCAACGGTCTGGAAGAGCGTGTGATTTTCCGTGTCAACGATATCAATCCCGAAACATTCAATAATGACGTTCTTTTCGACCATTACATGAGCCAGATAAACACATATCTCGACGAACCTCTGCGTTTCGACACTTCCGAGGTGATGTTGAAGGAAATCTGGCTTGTCTATGACGATGGGCGCGAGGTGCGGCTCAGCGACACCTGCGAGAACTACTTTGAGGTTTCGAACCGCGTCATGGCCGCTCCTTATAGCTTACGTGGCAACGGAGTTGTTGACATGGTTGAGGAGGTTAACGACACCACTGTGGAACACCGCATCTATTGCCGCCTCCGCGAGAATCCCATGCAGGATGAGTTGAACCAGATGAACTCAATCTTGGACAAGCTTCACCACTACAATTATCGCATTGAGTATCGCGACGGACGCAAGGTAACCTATATTACCATTCATTAAACAAAGGATATTATTACAACATCAATAAACACCACACAATGGACCGCAGAGAATTTCTTAAAAGCATGGGTGCCGGAGCATTGGTTACGGCAGCAATGGCCGCGGGTTGCGACTCGCCAAACAAAACCAGCGCCGAAGGGTTCGCCACAGGCGAGGTGCCTACCGACAAGATGACTTACCGCACCGGCACTCACGGTGAGAAGGTCTCCATTCTCGGCTATGGTTGTATGCGCCTGCCCTCCACTGAAGACGGCAAGGATGGCAACCAAACCGAAGGCGACCTTGACCAAGACCGTATAAATGAGCTTACCGACTACGCCATAGCACACGGTGTCAACCTTTTCGACACGGCTCCTCGCTATTGCAAGGCTCGCTCTGAAATCGCCATGGGAAAGGCACTCAGCCGTCACAGACGCGACGAGTATCTGGTGAGCACCAAGCTCTCCAACCAGAATGCCGCCCTGTGGAGCCGCAAGGGGAGCATCGAGATGTTCGAGCAGTCGCTGGAACGGCTGCAGGTGGATTATGTCGATTTCTACATGCTCCATTGTGTGGGTCTTCCGGGACGCGATTTGGACGGAAACCCCGTCGCCCCGCACGATGTGTTCATGCGCCGCTTTATCGACAACGGGATGCTGGTTTGGCTGATGGAGCAGCGCGCCAAAGGGCGTATCCGCAACCTAGGGTTCTCCTATCACGGCGATGTGAAGGTGTTTGACGAAGCACTGGCCATGCACGAGAAGGTGCATTGGGACCATGTGCTCATCCAGCACAA
>DBXQ01000127.1 GCA_002309955.1 Bacteroidales bacterium UBA1208 | reverse complement strand
CTCGTGTCTCCGCCAGAGTCTCACTCTGGCTTCCGACACACGCTATCTCATGTTCCAAAATAATTCAAAGTTCTCTTCGCTATCGTGTTAGACTGCCTTTTTATCAACAGTGCTTGTTTCCTTGAAAGCGAGTGCAAAGATACGACGTTTTTTCAAATCACCAAAAAAAAATTGAAAAAAAATTTCCATTTCTAATGTAAAGCAATGTATTTCAACACAAAAATTTTTATTTTTTTTTTGCCATTCGTCCAAAAAAACCTGCAAAATCAGTTTTTCAACCTAAAAAAATACCATTTTTTCAAAAAACGCATACATGTTTCTGTTAATAAAAAAATATCTTATTGATTACTAATTATTTATATCAATAAACTATTACTCAAACAAACCTTATAAAATAATACAACATACTAAATTACAACATAATAAAAAGAGAATCCATTTCCGATGGATTCTCTTTAATAATCTTCTTTAACAACTATTTTATCAAAAGTTTTGAGGCAAACGAACCTTTTGCTGTCGATACTGTGAGCACATAACAGCCCTCTGGCAACTGACCGACTGCCAGACGCTGTCCATTTGAAGCCGATTCGCAAACAAGAACCTCTCTCCCCAACGCGTCTATAATCTCCACCCGGCAAGACTCATCGCCCAAACCCTTTACTATAATATAGTCATGAGCCGGATTGGGATAAACAGCCACATGTCCTGGCTCCACCTCATCAACAAGCACATTCACGTCCTCATATTCATATATATAATCACACACATGCTGCAAAACATAGTCCACATCAACCGTAAACCACTCCTCCATTTCATACACATGCGTATTTTGATAAGTCTTTGGACGCACCAACTCCGGATGCCACGGAATCAAAGTCTCATCCATTGTTCTGTTCGAATTGAAAGAGTAGACACTCCTTTCCACCTCATAATTGGTCTCATCATAATGGTGATACTCCAAACAGTCGTCACTATTATTATATGAATAAGAAGTATAACCATCATTCATCCAACGTACACCGCCTTCACACACACTATCATACTCCGTTATCTTCAAACCATTTTCATAAACCGACACCACTTTCTCCGATGGCGTCAACCCCAATCCGTCGTAGCTGTACCACATTGCACACAATTCGTTTCCGTCCTGATCATAGGTATATTCCACCTTCTGGAACAATATGCCATTCATCGTAAGCTCCGACAACAAAATCTTTCCTGCCTCATTATACGTATAAGTATAAACACCTCCCAATTCCCACTCACCGTCGAAATTATTGTAATTGCTACGCGAAGCTATCAATCCCGCTTCGTTATAGCCATAATCCACATAATAGATATTCTGCCACTCATCGCCCAGCAACTGCCACCCCGACAGTCTGACCATCTGGCCAAGCTCATTATAAAACAGCGAATCAATTAAACTATACTCATTCCTCACGCTATCCTTCACCGCCACTAACTGCAATTGTTCATTGTACAAGAACTGAACAAACTGATAGTTATCACTGGTTCTGAACCCCTTCATCCTATAACGATAATTCTGTTTGGCAGCAGTACGCTCAATAAGAGATACCGTTTGCCCATGTCGACCGAAAGACTCAATCCCTCTATGTGCTCTTTCATATGATTGCGCCTCAACGCCTATGGTCAATGAGCATAACAATGCTGATATCAATAATTTTCTCATTTTTTTATACCTTATTGTTTATTTAAACCTATTATTCAACAATCAATTTTGTGGAAAAACCGTCACCTCTCACGTCAATCCTCAACACATAACAGCCCGGTTTCAACCTCTGGACATCCACTATATTTGCTATAGCAGAAACCTCACAACGCTGCACCTCTTTCCCCGACACATCGAAAATCCTCAATGTGGCTGGTTCTCCCCCCACACCTTCTATCAACACAAATCCATGTGCCGGATTGGGAGCCACTTTGACACCCGACAACTCTTCCGTTTCAATTGCGACATGAGGAATAGTCTCATACATATATTTATAGATGTATTTAACGGCTCCGTATTCATATTCTGTCATCTTACGATAGGCATGCGTGTTCCGGAAAGTTGAAATAATCGGGCCTTCCCCTAAACTCGGAATCAACGTTCTGTTCAATACAAGTCCCGTATCAATGCTATACACTTCACGCTTCTCTGCTAAGCCAAATGTATCCAAATAACTGACGGAAACACAATTGCCATTTTCATCATATTCATACTCCTCCCGTCCGGCATACTGCAAAGCCAAACTGTCCCTGCATAGACTATCATAGCCGTCCGCTATGCACACACTGTCGTAAACAGCTGTCATGTGCCGACTCTCATCCCACACAGCCACAGCCTTATCCACTTGATACAGTCTCGGAGTTCCCCCACTTATCTTGGAACGATATACCACCCTGCAATCCAATTCCCCGCCATCCGGGTAATAAGTATACTCTGTCCTCCAATACTCCGGCGGATTGGACATTTCCACCGTCATCTGCTCCGTCATTTCCATCAATACAAGCTGTCCATACTCATTATACGAAAAGGTATACTCGCTTGCAAGTGAGCTGAAAGAGTATGTCCTTCTTGAAATCATACGTCCTTCCCCATCATACTCATAATAAAAAGTATACATTTTCCCCCAATCATTATCGTCTTTCAAATACCATATTTCCCTGCGTTCAACCCACCCCGAATCATTGTAAAATAGCGAGTCTCGCTGAGTCTCTCCACTGCCCAGATACGCATATGTAAGCGCTCTCAGCCGTTCGTCGTTGTCGTAGTAGCAACGTCTAACATAGCCATCTTCCCTATTAATCGACAACAGCTTATTGTCGTAACCATTCTTTCCCCACTGCGTCTCCCGACCGTCCATAAGCCTGCCGTCCGCATATAGAAATCTGTCCGGCTGGGCATTCACAAGAAATGCCACACAACACAATAAGCAGATAAACAATCCTCTTTTCATGTCAGTCTTGTCTTTACCACTTACTATTTCACCACCGGCTTGCCTGCCTTCTGCCAGGCCATAATGCCTCCGTCAAGGTCGATAACCTTGTAGCCCATTTTCACTAATTCTTTGGCTGCGGCTTTGCTGCGACGGCCTCCACGGCAATACACTGCCACAGTGAATCGCTTCTTGATGCCTGCTGCCATCCACTGCTTCTCAAAATCGTTGCCCCATGCCACATTGGTAGCCCCCTCCAAATGTCCTTCGGCAAACTCCTTCGGTGAACGGACATCCACCAACACTACGCCCTTGCACATTATCCGTGCAGCAAACTCGTCCACCGGGATTGTTTCGCAGGTAGCCTGTTTGGCTTGACCGCAACCACTCTTCTTGCAGCCGCCCTGTTCCGTCTGCTGTGCATGGGCGGCAAAAAACAAAGGCATCATTGATGCAAACAAAAGAATTAACTTCTTCATAAACAATATTTTTTTACTTTTAATCTTTTATTCTTCCTCGAACGCGGCCCTAAGCAACCGCCTGTCACTGTCCCCCTCGCGTCACATACTGTAATCCACCACCCCTACCAGAAACCACCTCTCCTCAATCTTTCCGAAACGGTACTCCACCAATATCCCTGTATCCTCAACGGTAAAAACGATGCAACGCACCCCTGGTTCCACCGTCTCTACACACTCACCTATCCTGATTGAAAAGGAGGAAACTGGAACACACTGCCAATCCTTTTCTTCAACTACAACAAAGCGAAACGTATCCTCATCATACTGCCGCGACTGCAACGGAAACATAACGCGCGATTTCTGAAACTCACAATCCGACAGGAAACGGTTGGCAAAAGCCGCAAAACCCTCCTGTTCCTGCCCGCGACAAACGCCCGCCAACAGAACCACCGCGACAAAAAACAGCAGAAATCTATTAATCTTTCCCATACCAATCATGTCAATTTCTGTTAGGAAGTACAAAGATACCAAATCATTTCCACTTCACGACTATTAATTTCTTCTTAACATACTTGGTAAACTACAGGCACATCACCAAGCGGAAGCCTAAGTAATAATCGCGACGTACAGGTGTGCCGTCGTCTCTGCGATACGACACTCGGCAGTCCTCCTCAAAAATGTCATGAAAGCTCCCTCCACGGATTACTCGGTTAACACCCAACAAAGGTCCTTGTGGGTTCGACTGCGCATCTCCGCTGTATTTCCCATACCAATCCTGACACCACTCCCACACATTTCCGCTCATATCATACAGACCAAGCTCATTAGACTTCTTACCTTTCACTGGGTACGTCTTATGATTGCTGTTTTCACCATACCATGCCACCTCATCCAGATTATTGCTCCCGCTGTACTTGTAACCACAGCTTTTCTTGCCGCCACGTGCCGCATACTCCCACTCCGCCTCTGTCGGCAGACGGAACGTCCTACCCGTCTTCATGTTCAACTCCCCGATAAACTCCTGCGCATCTTCCCACGACACCCTCTCTACCGGCAAATCATCTCCTTTCCATTTAGAAGGATTGCTTCCCATCACAGCATTCCATAAACCTTGGGGCACCACAGTCTCGCCTATATAGTAATCGTCCAATAGAACTCTATGGGCGGGTAATTCAACAGAATATGCTTTGTCCCTTTGCTTTAACGTTGCCCCCATGGTAAAAACGCCACCTTTCACTTTCACCATCCTAAACGTTTCTTTTCCAACTGAAATATCTATCGGGGTTTCATCCGTATCTTTTATTCCGGATAGTTCAGCTTGCAACCTCCTGAAGTCTGTCAACAAACCTCCGTTCCCGGCTTTCTTTGCCAATTCAATTCCATGTTCAGCATCCTGCTTGGCCTCTTCTACCAATCCCTTATTCTTGTATATCTGACAGCGAGTCATAAGCATTTCGCTATCCTCTGGTTTCAACAATATAGCCTTTTCAATAAATTCCCAGGCTTTATCATAGTCAGGTTTATTGCAGAGTGCCTTTGCCAAGGCATAATACGCCTCTGCATAGTCGGGTTTTCTGTCAACAGCCATCATGAAATTAGATACAGCATCATCAATCTCACCATTTTCACTCTGAGCCAATCCCAAGTCATAGTATCCTTCGGCAGGATAGTTCGCATTCTTTTTAATTTCTTCTTCTAATTTTGCAATTTTCTTATCAATATCGCTTTCCTCATTTACCTCTTTCAGCGATTCGGCATGCTCAGCCAAATCCTGTTTATTCTTCAAAATCTTTTCAATCCTGTCCTTGAGTTCATTTATTTCCCTCTTCTGCCTCTCAGTCTCATCATTCAACTGTTTCAAACCTTCCTTTAATTCATCGCTAATCTCACCCTTACTCTTATTGAGTTCCGAGCTCATCTGGTCGCTAATCTCTTTTTTGCTTTCACTTAGTTCAGAACTCATCTGGTCGCCAATCTCTTTCTTACTTTCTTCCGTCTTCTCCCTTATTTTTTTCACAAGCCCTTCTTTTATTCCCCTATTCGTTAAGAGGGGAAATGCAATACCAATAATTGCCACCAACACAGTAATCAACACTCCAATGAGTTCAATAAAGGAATTCTGACTATTGATATAGGTATTAAGTGACTCTTTGGCAGCTTCACCAACCATTATCTGAACATCATTCTTCTGCATAAATGGAGTGCTGCCTTGAATTCTCTGAATTTCTAATTCTTTGATTCTCTCTTCTTGTAAAGAAGCACGAGCCGTTGTTTGATGTGTCCAATACACACCCATAAGTATACAACCTATCAGCAATCCAGTCAAAGCCACCAACCACCAAAAGTTACACCTTGTATCCTTGGCGTTCTGCTCAATCAAATCCCTGTCAGTCTTCTCGTTCGGTCTATATTGTTCTTCCATTTCGTCAAATATTAAGTAAGTGCAAAGATACTATTTTTTCTTTACTTTGCAACTTTTTCCAATGGTAAAGGTCTTGACGGTGCAACAATGTAGCATCGACGAAGCGAGAGGGGTCAATTAAGCTGGCCAGAACTGTTGGAAGTTCTATCCAGTTCGTCGAGGGTGCCGACATTCCTGTGCTTCAGCGGGCGCTGTGCCGAGCCAAAGTTCCATTGCAGGCCGATACTGACTTTCTGCATCAAATAATTCTGTTCGTATTGCGAAACCACCCCGTCAGCATACACCACATCGAAACTGTTGCTCATAGTGCGCAACAGGTCGTTCACTTGCAGTGAGACGAGCAAACGACCTTCGAGAGCGGTCTTTTTCACCCCCAAATTGACTATTTCGTTGGAACTGGTTTGCAAATACCCAACAGTGATAGGCGTCGAATAGTAGCCGTCAAGTTGCACCTTCCAATCCTTAGGCAGGTTGAAGGTAAGGCAGGCGTATGCCGTGCCAAGGAACGAATGACGGTCGTAGACGGTCGGAGCACCGGTCTGACCAACAACACGGCTGGTAGAGTTAACCTCTAAACTGCGATAGTCGTAGGCATTGGCGTTGAGCGTAAATGAAATGTATTTGCCCAAAGGCATCTCTGTCAAAGCCACACCGCCACCGATAAGAGTGGTCGAGCCGAAATTGTCATAGTGCATCACTTGGTCGCCTGTAGCCGGGTCGAGAGTGGGTATTATGGTAAGCTGGTCTTTGGTATAGATATAGTTTCCTGTCAACGTCAAGTATCGACCAAAACCTGCCGTCAACGCCACATTGTCGCTATAGCTGGGCTTCAAGTCGGGGTTGCCCATGTTCGATGTATGGGCGTCGACATAATTTTTAAAGGGGTTGAGTTGGTTGTAGTTGGGTCGTGTAATGCGTCGGGTGTAGGTCAGACCAAAACGTTTCATCAAGTCGGGGGTATTGTAACCTGCATAGAGTGTGGGGAAAAGGTCGAAATAATCCTGTTTAACCGTGCGCATGGTATTATATGCATAGGTATACTCGCCGCGCAAACCCGCCTTAACCGTCCAACATGGGCCGAACTGGCGAGCCAGTGTGGCATACACTGCCCCGACATGCTCTGAATAGTCAAAGGGATTTTCTACAGCGCTGCCGTAAATCGTGTCATTACCACGGTATTGGATGCTGTTAATCTGGTTCAGCATATTGTCGGTGTGGGACAGTGCCCACTTGGCTCCTGCCTCCATCATATAGCCTCCAAACACCACACTCTGATAGTCGACTTTGGCACTGTAGATATCAATCGTGTTGTCGCTGTGCAGGGTAAGATACTTAACCGAATCGTATTTCTGTCCTTGCCAAACCATCGGCGAGAGGATGGGCAGAAAATAGTTGTTCTGTATATTGTCGGCCGAAGTTATGTTATGGAAATAGTCAAGGTTGGCAGTTAACTCTGCAGCACGCGATTCATCAAAGACATGGGTGAAATTCAAGTTGCCCATATATTGTTTGAGCGTATACTCTGTAATAGGCTGTGAAAGTATCTGCTGCATCGTCTGCCCTCCCGTTCTCTGGTAGGAAAAACTGGAGTCGTCCCATTGGCGTACAGAGGCCATGGGCATGGTAAAAATCACACCAAGGGTATTGCGACGGTCTATAAACCAGTCATTGCCCATCTTGAATGTAAGATTGTGCGAGTTGACATTGCACATCGAACCACTGTACTGCTCAAATCCCACGCCGCCAAAATCCGCTTTGGTGGAGGTGATTAGATCCACACCCATTTGGTTGGCCTGCTCGGCTATCTGCACAAAGGTATTGGTCTTCTCGGTCCTCAAACTTACGTTGGCACTGATGCTATGGTCAAGGAAGAACTGGGTGCGTTTCCCCCTGCCCTCCATCTCTCGATTGAAAGCCATGCCACCCAGATTGGCAGAGAACGAGCCATTCAGCCCCTGGGCAAAATGGTGTTTGGTGCGGATATTGATAATGCCTCCCTGTCCCTCGGCATCGTATTTTGCCGACGGATTGGCGATGACCTCGATGCGGTCAATGCCCGTGCCGTCGGTGCCGCGCAGCAAGGTTTCGAGACTCTTGCCGTCAAGGTGAGAAGGCCGTCCGTCAATCCACACAGCGACGGGCTGCCCATTGAGGAGCACATTGCCGTCCTTGTCGATGCTTACTCCGGGAGCTTTACGAAGGAGGTCGAGGGCATTGCTGCTCTGAGCAAAAGCGGTCTTGGACACGTTCATCACCAGCTTGTCCATCTGCTGTTCCACAATGGGGGCACGCTCCACCACCTGCACAGCCTGCAGCATAGTGGCATCTGGTTCAAGGGCAATAGCATGCAGGTCTATTTTAACCTTGTCGGCATTGAGCGACTGGTAGTGTGTCTGATAGCCGATAAATGAGACTGCCAACAGATATTGTCCATGTACCGGGATATCGACTCGGTATTCTCCGTTGTCGATTGTCACCGAGCCCGCCACGACCGTGCTGTCGGTGTTCATCACAGCCACCGTAGCGAAAGGCAACGGCTCGTTATTTGACTTATCAACCACCGTGCCACGGAGTACCGTCTGAGCCGAAAGTGCCATGGAGATGCACACAAACAGGAGTATGGATACGTACTTTTTCATGGGTCTCATATTTCTTTTTGTTACTTTCTATTCTTCAACCGTCTCCAACAAGAAACTGACGGGACGGAAACCGTCGTTGCAGCTAATCATGGCGCTGTAGGGGTTCTTCATCCATCCGTCGAAGAAATTGCCCTCACCGCGTGCCAGAGCTTCGACAAACTCGCGCATGGTCTTCCACGCCTCTATGCAAAGGCCTTCGGGTTTCTGCCCGTCGACACTAACCCACATCATGCCTTCCTGCACATCGCAGGTATGCTCGATAGGGTTTTCGTAAAGAGCCTGCAAATCTTTGTAATCGGCTTTGCGGATAGCCGTAATCTTAACCTTATTCATAATGCAAAGATACGAAATATATTTCAAATGCACTGTTATTTTGGATTGACGGATCTGTTTTTTTCATATTTTTCTCGCTTTGTGAAAAAAAAAGTGTATCTTTGCAACCTTGTTTCTAATAATACACTGGTATGAAACGTTCATTGCTGATAATACTATTGTTGTCGTTTTTCCCCTCATTCGGCCAGACTTTTACCGCCTATCGCAACACCGTCGACAATGGCTACAACTTTTGGGTATCAACCCCGAAAGATTACGACTCCCTGCAATCGGACAAGCCTATTATCCTTTTCCTTCATGGAGCAAGCCTGTGCGGCAACAACTTGGAGCGTGTACGTCGCTACGGACCCCTACATGCCTTAGCCATGGGAAGGCAGATCGACGCCGTCATCATCGCCCCACAGAACCCCGGAGGAGCATGGAACCCCAAACGGATAAACAACGTGGTTGACTGGGTCTTCGACCATTACGCGGGCGACACCAACCGTTTCTATGTCCTCGGCATGAGCCTTGGCGGCTACGGCACCATTGACTATTCGGCTGTCTACTCCCACCGCATCGCTGCTGCCATGGCCCTCTGCGGAGGTGGCAACCCTAAATCATACTGCGGACTCAACGATTTGCCCCTTTGGATATTGCATGGAACTGCCGACCGCGCCGTGGGTGTAAGCCAGTCACAAAAAGTTGTCAACGCCATGGCCAAGTGCGGAGACAGTCCTCGTCTCCGCTTCACCAAGCTGCCGGGCGTAAGCCATGGCGGTCTGGCACGGGCGTTTTATATCACCGAAACATACGATTGGCTTTTCCAGCACCGTTTGGACGACCCGGGTCGTCCCGTGAACAATGAATACGACATCACCGTCGACCGCCTGCACAAAGCCTATAAAGACATCGACCGTCATGCCAACCATCTGATTATACACAACAGCAATCCGTCGAAAGAAAGCAACAGCTCCGTTGCCGAGGCCGACAGCGAAAGCCCCTCCTCCGGCACCGAATACCACACCATCCGCAGCGGTGACACACTCGGCAAACTGGCCAAGCGTTACCACACCTCCATCAACTCCATCTGCAAACTGAACAACATCAACCGCAACACCACCCTCCGCATAGGCAAACGCCTTCGGGTGAGGTAGTCCAAAGCCCCCTCATATCACACTACTGAAAACAAGCTGTCTCAGTCGCGGCCAGACTACTTTTTATCCCGTGCCAATCGCATTGTCAATGCGCCTTCGCGACTTGCATCCTCGAGAGTACGCACCTTGTCCACGAAGAACTGGAAAGTCCACGATTCGTTTCCTATTGAACTATGGGGTGAGCTAGTCCAATAGTTTCCATTCTCACCGTAGTCCGTTCGGACATACCAACCAGAGCCATCCAAGACATACAAATATTTCCAACCTGCTGCTGGGAGAAATATTGCACCGGCCTCCTCCATTCTTAACCACACCGAGTCGCGATACACATTTGCCTCCCATCCGTTACATCCAGCAACAAAGGAGCATCCCTCGGGCAAAGTCCATTGGTCGGGCAGCAGCAAAAGACCATGCACGTCATTCACTGTGCCAGTTGCATGCTTACTGGCGGCATTTCTTCTGTCAAACAGAATATAGTGCCATTCACTTTGACTCAACGTGCGCCAACCGCCACCCACACTGTCACCCCATTCTACGTATGGGATGTTTCCCTGCTCAGCAGAAGTGCCCTCGGGGTTTGTTCTTGGTTCCCAGCAAAAATAGCCGCCGCTCTCCCATTGGTGAGCGACAAAACCATGTCCGTCTTCTGTCAAATTACCCGGAGCCAGATACACATATTTTGTGGGACTTACCGAAAATGCACCTGCCAAATCCTGACTTCCGCCACCAGGCGCCACATCGGGTTTTTCTTTGCAGCATCCTGTCAACACCAACGATATTGCAAACAGAGGGTAAAATAGTATTGAGCGTTTCATAATATTATTATTAGATTAGCGAAAATATCAATTATCAACTCACGGATTGGATTCCATTGGCAGTACTCCTGCGGACATACTCTGCATAGGCGTATTCTAAGCCAGTTTCGGGGTCGGTCATGCGGTCGGTGAGGCTCACTTGGCGGAACGCCGAGCGGTCGATGACGGGGAAAAAGACATCCGCCTCGAAATCCTTATAGACCCAAGTCACATACAGTCTGTTCACCAATGGAAGAAAATCGCGGTAGATTGTGCCGCCGCCCATTATAAAGGTTTCCTCCTCCCCTTCCACCATGCGCAGCAACTCAGGGATACTATGAGCCACCTCCAGCCTGCCCGTTGCCGTCGGGGGCACCTCGTAATGGAAACCCTCGTCGTGCGTCAGCACGATGTTGCGCCGTTTGGGCAACGGCTTCTTGGGAAGGGAGTCGAACGTACGCCGTCCCATAATAACAGTGTGTCCGGATGTAAGAGCCTTGAAACGTTTCAAGTCGTCGCTGATATGCCACAACAAATCATTGTCCTTGCCGATAGCCATGTTCTGCGCCACCGCCACAATAATCGAAAGATTATATTTAGGTCTAATATCAATCATTATTAATTCGTAAATTCGTTATTTCGTTAATTCGTTAATCGACTAACACATTAACACGTTAACTCATTAACACATTCAAAAATTCGCATCGACCTCTCGAAGATGCCGTTCATATAGGCAATGGCCAAGCCATAGTTGCTCACCGGCACCCCTGTCTCGATGGCAGGAGCCAAACGGGCAGCCAGTTGCTTGGCTGTCACCACGCAGCCGCCACACTGTATCACCAGCGCATAGTCGCCCATGGCTTGAGGCAATGCAGAGAGACCTGCCACCGCCTCACAATGCAACTGCTTGCCTGTGTATTTCGCCAATAGTTTAGGCAACTTCACCCGTCCTATGTCCTCGCAAGTGACATTATGCGTGCAGCTCTCTAACATCAACACCCGGTCGCCGTCTTTCAGACTGTCGATAGCCGGCGTGCCTTTCACATACTCCTGAAAAAGCCCTTTGGCACGGGCCAACACCACACTGAAAGAGGTAAGAAACACCTCGTCGGGCACAATCTTCGACACCATACCGTACACCTGGCTATCCGTCACCACCAGCCTCGGTGGCTCCTTCAACCCCGCCAGCGTGCCTTCCAACTCGGTTTCGCGGCACACCACGGCACGGGCATGATTGTCTAACAGGTCTCGCAACACCTGTACCTGGGGCAGAATCATACGACCCTCGGGAGCGGAAGAGTCAATCGGGGTGACCATCACCACCGTGTCGCCTTCTCCCACGACATCACCCAAGAGCGAACGATGCACATAGGCCGATTCAGGCAAAGCCTCGCGAATACGGGCGGTGAGCGGTTCGCGCAGCGAAGAATCCTTGACCGTCAGCACAAAAACGCGCGTATCATAGTCGGCCTCGATACGCTCCACCAAAGCCGGGTCTGGCTTCATGCGGTCTGCCTGCGAATAGATAAGCACATACGGAATGCCTCGCTTGCGGCAAGTGTCAACCAGCATCACCTCCTCTGCCTCAAAACGATTGTCGGTAAAAAGGATAAGAGCCAAATCAGCCTGAGCCAACATCTCCAGACTCTTGTCAATACGGAGGCGGCCCACGGAGCCTTCGTCGTCAATGCCGGCGGTGTCAATCCACACCACAGGCCCCACACCGCCAATCTCCATGGTTTTCTTCACAGGGTCGGTAGTGGTGCCGGCCAAATCCGACACAATAGCTATCTGCTGCCCGGTGAGGAAATTCACCAGCGAGCTTTTGCCGTAGTTACGACGGCCGAAAATGCCAATATGGGGTTTCAATTCGTTTCCTTTCATGCCCCAATAACGCAACTGTGTCGCAATTATTGCCCTCAGCGACTTTTTCCGCACCTCCCTCCGTCCCGGAGAAAAAAATATCTTCTTCCATCATATCAACGATACTTCAACGATACATCAACGATATTTCAACGATAGAATATCGTAGAAATAACGTTCAAATATCGTTTAAATATCGTCTAAAGAATGTCCTTTCAGTGAATCGACAATGATTTTCTACACAGATGGGGAAAAAATAGTATCTTTGCAGCATGAAAAATATTTTTCCGGAAGTGTAATAAACGGGCGCACTTGTGCGTCTATTGGTTAAACAAGAGGACGGAGAAACAAACGGCCGATGGATATAAAGGAGTACAACCTCATAGTAGACAAATACAGCGACGACCTGTTCCGCTTCGCCCTGCGCTACACGGGCGATGAGGACGAGAGCAACGATGCCGTGCAGGACAGTTTTGTCACCCTATGGGAACACCACTGGGAAGTGGGGGCAGACGGTGCCAAAGGCTATTTGATGCGAGTGCTGTACCGACGATTGGTGGACAGATACCGGCAACGGAAAAAACTAACCGGAGAGGAGATGATTCCCGACGAGAGCTACAGCCCCCATAACGACTATGAGCTGCACGACAGCATAGAAAAGATGCTGACTGCATTGCCCGACACACAGAGGATGCTGTTGCTGATGCACGACTTGGAGGGATACAGCTACAAAGAGATGGCCGAAATAACGGGACTGAGCGAGCAACAGGTGGCGACCTACCTATACCGGGCAAGGGTGAAGGCTCGGAAATATTTGACTGAGAACAGATAGAAATGATAGATTTTATTGATTTTATAGACAATGAAGATGATTACCACGGATAATTACGAGGCCATGCTGCTGCAATACCACGAGGGGCTGCTGAACGAAGGGCAGCGGAGGGAGGTGGAGACGTTTCTCCGCGAACATCCCGACATCGAGCAGGAATACAGGCAGTATTACAGCGACGAGCCGATAGTGACGCCTCCCGATGTCCAATACCAATACAAAGATGCGTTGAAACGACACCCCGTCCGCGCCGTTGTCTGGTGGCGATGGGGTGCTGCAGCCTGTATTGCCGTGTTGTTTGCTACAGCCGTGTTGTTGCGGAGTCCGTCGCAGACGGGAACCGACAACGTTGCAACACCGACGGGATATATAGCCTCTGCCAAACCGTCAACCACCGTCGAACCGGCCGAAAGCGAGAGTCCATCCGTCCAGCCCCGTGTCGTTGCACACCCCATGGCGGAAATGAAACGGCAAGCCATAAACGAACCTTTGGCCACAAAGCCAGCGTCCCTGCCAGCAGAAGCCGTGCACGTTGAGCATCTGAAACCCGCAATGTCAGCACAGCCGCAACTATGCGAGAGCGACAGGCTGGTGGTGTATGGCTGCCGTGTCGAGAACAGGCAAGACCTTGTTGCAAGCCCCGAGGACAAAGAGACATGCCACAATCTGGCCTGCCGCCTTATTGCCACAGGACAGAAAATAGGAATGCTCTGATGGGGGAATTGAGAATTGAAAATTGAGAATTGAGAATGATATTTTATTCAACCCATTAAGGATTAAACAATATGAGGAAAATATTCAACATGGTTATTGTCTGTCTGGTTGTGGCAGGGTGCACAAAGGAAGCTCCCGAGCCGAATATGCCTGAATTGCGCATAGTTTGGGCACCGGAAGCAACAGCGGCACAACGGGAGTCGATACGTAAAATGGCCGAAGACCTTGTGGAGGTGGAGGGTGGCACTTATTACATGGGGGTGCAGTTCACTTTCCCTGCAATGCCGGGATTTGATTCTACCACATGGACAGAACAGACGCCGGTGCATCAGGTCACCATCAGCGGTTTTAGGCTGGGACGCTACGAGATAAGCCGCAAGCAGTGGTATGACATCATGGGCGACGGCACCGGCATGGACGGCCATTATACCATCGAGACCGCCAGTTTGCCCATGGAGGGCATGAGACGCGACGAGGTGGACACGTTTCTGGCCCGCATCGAACAGCTTTCGAGGTTGCGGCTGCGGCTGCCGACCGAGTCGGAATGGGAGTACGCGGCACGTGGTGGCCGTAACGGCTCGACGAGCGACCGTTTCAGCGGGGCATACTACTCGAACGAGGTGGCCTGGAACTACTACAACAGCGGAGGGCATCTGCATGCTGTGGGTCAATTGAAAGCGAACAGACTCGGGCTGTATGACATGAGCGGGAATGTGGCGGAACTGTGCAGCGACATTTACGCTCCATATCCAGCTGAGGCGCAGAACGACCCGCAAGGGCCGTCACACTGGGAAAACGACCTGATGGTTGTGCGCGGAGGGCATTACCATTCCAACGATCAAGACTGCCGAGTGTATTACCGCGGCTACGCCTCTGCCGATTACCCGCTGACCTACGTCGGACTGCGGTTGGTACTCGTAGCGACAAACAACTAAACAGCAATAATCATAAACAGAAAACAATCATGAGGAGAATTCTTTTGACAACGATATGCCTGCTGGTCGCGGGCACAGTGACGGCTCAGCAGGTGCCTGTGCGCATCCTAAAACAGGAGGTGCAACGGATAGACAGCGTAAGGATAACGGCGGGTTGCCATGTGGCCGTAGTGACTGACACGGTGGACTGTGTGCGGGTGGCCGTCTATGCCGACAGTCCGGAGCAACAACCCGACAACCTTTTCTTTTACACCGGGAGGACACTCACTGTGCTTCCAGCAGCCAAGGGCTATGGCATCACAGTCGGTTCCAGCAACAAGCAGGTGGCCTTGGAGTATGTAGAGAATGGGAGTGTGGATGCAAACGCCATCAATGTCAACACGGAACCCGTAGTACATTACCGCTACGACAAGCTTGACGACCGGCTGTTCTACAAACTGATGGCAGGGTGGTCGAACTGGGGCGACGGTGTGCTGAAAGGGTACGGGGGTATTGACCCTGCCGTGGGCGGTGGTGCATATAGCCTGAAATGGAAGTTCCACTTGGCGGGATATGAACTGGGCTACGCTTTTGTGATGCACGAGCATTGGAGCCTCGGGGTCGGCATCGGGTTCCGGTTCGACCACTATTATTTCAACGCACCCTACGTCTATTACCATTCCACCAACGGCATGCAGGGGTTCCGACAGCGCGATGTAGCCAACCGCGGAGGCTGGCAGAGCCAAGTGAACAACACGAACATGGTGTTTCCCATCCAGTTCAACCTCTTTGCCAAACCCTCGCACACGGGGCTGTTCTGCCAAGTGGAGCTGTTGCCGGGGCTGTCGATTCCCTCCCTTACGGAGCAGACGTATAAGAGCTACGAAAACGGCATCAATACCACAACAGAAACAAGCACGGCCACATGGAAGAACTATTTCTTCACGTGCGACCTGCGATTGTCGCTCAACTGGGGAATCCTGGGCTTTTACATAGAGAGCAGCCTGCTGCCTATGTTCAGCCACATGGATACCGGTAACGGGCAGCACATCAACCTCTATCCGGTGCACATCGGTTTTTCCACCGACCTGTCGAGACTTTCCAGAGAATAAAAGAACCTATCTAAACTGAAATATTATCATGAAAAGGATTGTATATTTATTATTCTTCATGGCCGCTGCCACAACGGCTGTCGGTCAAAACGACTGGGTGGTTTCGCCTTCGGGTCATCGTATCAGGGTCTCTTGCGGGGAATACAATGCTTTTGTCACCCAGCAGGATTCGACCATGGCAGGGCATGTTGTCCTGCCCGATAGTGCCTCGTACTGGGAATACTTTTTCGAACCCGATGCCGACTGGCCATACGACTCGGTGCTGCACACGGTGCCAGTTACGGTGGTCGAAGACTATGCTTTTGCCCATTGTCGGAGCCTTACGGGCATTACCATTCCCGCAACGGTGACACACATAGGGTATGGGGCTTTCTCGTACTGCACGGGGCTTGACAGCATGGCTGTGCTACCGGGCAACAGTGCCTACGCCACGCCGCAGGGTTGCAACGCTTACGTCGACACACGGGAGAATGAACTGATATGCGGCTGCCGGCGTTCCACAATCCCGCCCACTGTCACCTCCATTGCATCACGTGCTTTCCAGGGCATAGAGGAGCTTGCAGCAATTGTCCTGCCGGACAGTTTAGAGGTTATCGGGAACTACGCTTTTGACGGTTGCACCGCTTTACGGTCTTTCCATATTCCCGCCAAAGTACGCAGTGTAGGATATATGTGTCTGGCGCACTGCCGGGGACTCACCTCGCTGACAGTAGACCCGGACAATGCGGTATTTGACAGCCGCGGTGGCTGCAACGCTGTCGTCAACACTGCCAATAATTGGCTGGTTGCGGGCTGTGCCGCCACAGTGATACCCGGAGATGTGCGACGTATTGACCAGAATGCCTTTGTCGGATTTGACAGTCTTCGTCAATTAACACTGCCTGATTCCATTGTGGAGATTTGCAATTTTGCTTTCCAGGACTGTACCGGGTTGACATCGATACACATCCCCGCATCGGTATTTTATATAGGGAATAACCCATTCGCGGGATGTACCAGCCTTGACACAATCACTGTTGATTCAGCCAACACCAAGTATGACAGCCGCAGCAGTTGCAATGCCATCTACGATAAAAACAACGGACAGATTGTCAGCGGATGCAGAAGCACGGTCATCCCCAACAACACTTATCGCATAGCCCCCTACGCTTTTTATGGCATCGCGGGACTGCACCGTATCGTCCTGCCGAAGAATGTTTTCAGTATTGGCGAAGAGGCTTTTGCCGGATGCACAGGGGTGACCACCATCATTTCGGCTAACGAGACGGCACCACAGGTGTCGTGGGGTACCTTCGACGGCATAGACCCCGATATAGCGGTGCATATACGTCGCGGCAGCCTTGCATCGTACACCGAGCGATGGAGCCACTTCCACAACTTTGTTGAGGACTTTCCCGTCGGCATCGACGGAACGACGGAGGGAGAACGGAGCTACAGCCTTGTGTGCAGGGACGGAATGCTTTACATTAATGCCGTCACTCCCCTGCCCGTCAGGATTTTCGACATCAGCGGTAGGGAGTTGTACCATTGCAACTCCGTTTCCACTGCCACCCTGCAGTTGACCGACCTGCTACCCACATCGCACCATATCCTGCTGGTGCAGGTGGGCAACTATCCCGTTGAGAAAATTGTCTACTGACAAACTTCAGAGCAGAGTCCTTTCGGGATTGTGACACCGATTTGAGGACGGATAGTCAAAGTTGAAGATTATTTTGTATATTTGCAATTATAATCGGACACGACAGATTGCATACAACAAAATAATTATCAATAAAATACATAACAATGAAACAGTTTAGGATTCTTGCCGTTTGCATTGCAGCAACTATGATGCTGTGCGGCTGTAACCAGAAAAAGACCGATGTTGCCGAGGTGGCCGACACTGACAACATCTATCAATTCAACATCGTGAACGACGCTGGCGACACAGTGTCTCTTTCCGACTATCAAGGGAAAGTGCTGCTGGTGGTGAACACCGCCACGCAATGCGGTTTTACGCCTCAGTATGCCGAGCTACAGTCTCTCTATGTCACGTTCCGCGACCGTGGGTTGGAAATTCTTGATTTCCCCTGCAACCAATTTGGGGAACAGGCACCGGGATCGTTGGAGGAAATACATGCCTTTTGCACTGGCACCTATGGCACCACATTCCCGCAGATGGCCAAGATTGACGTGAACGGAGAGAACGCCATCCCACTGTACAGCTGGCTGAAAAGCAAGGCTGGATTTGGTGGCTTCGACACCACCGACCCGCGGGGAGCTTTCCTCCACAACGCCTTCAAGGCGCAGGACAGCCTCTACGCTGACAATCCCGACATTAAGTGGAATTTCACCAAGTTCCTCATAGACAGGAATGGAAATGTGGTGAGCCGTTTTGAGCCTACAACCCCCACATCCGACATCGTCGTGGCTATTGAGAAGATTCTTTAAGCCGGATGACGATGGGGAACTGCTTACCGTACTCCGTGCGTCCCGCCGTGAAGGCCGAAGTGCCCCGCATACTGGAACTTATCGCGCACTCGCGAAGTATCATGCGGACAAACGGGAACTACGCACAATGGGACGGATACCCTGGTGCCGACCTGATAGGGAGCGATATAGAACGCGGCATCGGTCATGTTATCACGTCAGACGGAGTGATTGTCGGCTATTTTGCCCTTTTGCTTGAGCCCGAACCCACCTACGCCTATATTGAGGACGGGCTATGGCTTGACGACACCACTCCATACGGAACCATACACCGGCTGTCCTGTGCACCGAATGTACATGGGATTGCCCGTTGTGCCTTTGCGTGGAGCGAGACTCGCTGTGCCTCTATCCGAGTGGACACACACAAGAACAACCACATTATGCTGCATATCATCCAAGGCCTTGGCTACAGTCGCTGCGGGGTGGTGTATATGCGCGACGGCACCCCACGGGAAGCGTTCCAAAAGATGTTGTACCCCATGGTGAATGCCGGTCTCAAACATTATGTGGAGAGGGAAATTCTGCCACGATACAACCATTTCGACCAAGCACACCGTTTGGACCATGTACAGGTAGTCATGGCACAGAGTATGGAACTGGGTGGACACTATCCCGAACTGAACCCTGATATGGTATACACCATCGCTGCCTACCACGACACAGGAGTGGTGGAGGGACGGGAAAGGCACCATCTGGTCTCCGGCCGCATCGTTCGCGAGGACGCTGAACTTCGGAAATGGTTTAGTCCTGAAGAGATAGAAACCATTGCCCAAGCCGTAGAGGATCACAGAGCATCTTCCTCGTCCGAACCGCGGAGTTTGTATGGACGCATTGTGGCCGAAGCCGATCGCGACATTGAACCTTTGACCATCATACGCCGAACCGTCCAATATGGTCTTTCCCATTATCCCAATCAGGACCGCGAAGCCCAATGGCAGCGTATACTACAGCACCTTAATGAGAAATATGCCGAAGGTGGTTATTTGAAACTCTATATCCCCTACTCGCGTAATGCCCGCCAACTTGAAAAGCTCCGCGAATTGATACACGACACCGACCGTCTTCATGAATGTGTGAATGAACTTGTAGATGTGTTAATGCGTTAACCTGTTAATGTGCTAATGCGTGAATCGATTTTCGAATTAACGTATTCACGAATTAACGAATTAAAAATAACGAATTCAATACCATGGAAACATTTCTTATCATACTCGCCATAATACTTGCCCTCATTGGGGTGGCGGGCTCTATTATCCCTGGGCTACCGGGACCACCACTCAGCTGGGCGGCAGTGCTTGTACTCAGTTTCACTGCTGCAGCAGACTATTCACCGCTATTCCTGTTCGTCACCGCAGCCATTGCCGCAGTGATTACGGTATTGGACTACCTTGTGCCATCGCTAAGCACCAAAAAGTTTGGAGGCAGCAAAGCAGGGGTGTGGGGATGCAATATAGGGCTTGTCGTGTCAATCATCGGACTTCCGTTCGGTCCCCAAGGGCTGATAGGGGTTATCTTTTGGCCTTTCATAGGAGCCTTTGTGGGAGAATTAATCAGTGGCAAAGCTTCGCGCGAGGCACTACGTGCCGCATGGGGAGCATTTGTCGGGTTTTTGACTGGAACAGGTCTTAAATTTGTCTATTCCATTATTCTTGCCATCATACTAATCCGCGACATAATAGTATGACATTTCAGATAAATCCTTTCTTTTATGAAGAGGATTTATCTGAAATGAATCATTAAGAACCGAGATTAAATGTTTCTTGATTCTAATATTACTTGTGGAGATACTGGTGAACCCTGTCTTCGGGATTGACGGGATTTTTATCCCGTGTTTCCATATCGGTGAAACTCACGTCAATCAAGATAGGAGTCTTGTCGTCAAGTTCAAAATAACGGGCTGAATACCATTCAATGATACGACCTTGGACTGTGCCTTCCACTCCCACAACCACATAATGGGCAAGGTCGGAAGAAGTTATGTCGTATGCTTTGCCTGGTTCGACGAATTTCAACTCCTGGGTCTTGACCAAATCGAAACCGTAGTCGTATTCAAATAACGTTATATTAGCCACAGCCGTGGCCACATCATGATACCTGACAGTATAGTGCGACTCTTTAAAGCACGAGGAGAACAGAATGCAAAGAGTTGCAGCAAAGATTGTAAAAAGTTTCTTCATAATAATATTATATTAATAAAAAAAAAGGTTATTCACCGTTAATCTGGGCAAAAGAGTGAACCGGAGCAATGGCATTGATGCGCTCATGGTCGTATAGGTCAGGGAACTCAACCAAAAAGAGAAACTCTTTCACCTTGACTTTGTATTCCTTTCCGTCCAAACAAACGACCTCACGATTAAGGGATTCGGCTATACCACAGGCGGTGCCGCCTGTAGCCAAGATGTCATCAAAAAAGGTGATATTGAAAGTATCCCCTTCGGGAACGCCAGCAGCAATATCACTAAGACGATAGAAAACATTGTCGCTACCATACTCTTTCTCAATCTGCACACTGTGCAAATCCCCTTCGCTAAAGGGTAGTTTTCCCTTTTTACGAATTGGAATCACATTGCGTACCAGTTCTGTATTGACAAGCAATGGCGCTGCAAAAAGGAATCCACGAGCCTCAACGGTTGCGACATTGGGGTAATGAGTATGGGCGGCGATATCGTTAACCAGTTCATTGAAAGCTTCTTTCTCATGGAGAAATGGAAGAATATCAATAAAATCTATACCCTTTTTAGGGAAGTCGGGATAATGGTTGATTATGTCAAGATAGTTCATATTGCGTTGAAAAATAGGATTTGCAAAGATACGAAGTTTTTTACAATTAAATACTAATTTTTGAATTTTATCTTGCGGCACCGCTGTTTTGCAGATAGTGCCATGCTTGGATATATTTGCGGATACGGGCAGCATCCCTGTCTGTAAACTCCGGGAGACGAAAGACATTCATATTGTCTTCCAAATCGGCTATCTTCACCTCCCTCCCAATAGGATTCATAGCTGCCCGACGCACATAATCCTCGTATGTCTCACCCTCTCTTCGGGTAACAGAAAGCACGGCCTCGACAATCTCATCGGGGAATCCTGTTTCCCGCAAGTAATCAACCGTCACATCGGTATCCTCAATGGTGTCGTGAAGCAATGCCACAATCTTTGCCTTCAGTGTAACACATCGCTCTGACACACGGATGGGATGAAGGACATATACACGCCCAGACTTGTCATACTGTCCTGCATGTGCCCGCGAAGCAATGTCGAAGGCCATGTTATACATTTTATTCAATTCCATAGCCATACAAGACAATCACATTGCCCATACCAGCAGTCCGGAACAAATCACCACTCCCGTAACCAAAAGGTCTATCAAGCAGAACCCCATGATATCTTTGGCATCGAGTTTGGCAATGGCCAAGGCCGGGATGGCCCAGAAAGGCTGAATGAGGTTGGTCCATGCGTCGCCCCATGCAATGGCGATTCCCGTAAGGCCGGGGTCGACCCCTAAGTCGGCACCGGCAGAGAACATGATGGGAGCCTGAATTGCCCAGTGTCCTCCCCCTGAGGGAACAAACATGTTCAACACCGCAGCGCAGAGGAATGTAAGCAACGGATAGGTCGTGGCGTTGGAAACGGCTATACAGGCATTGCTCAATACGGTTCCAAAAGAGATTCCACTCGCACCGACACCGGTGATGATGCCCATAATGCCCGCATAAAAAGGGAACTGAAGGATAATGCCCGCCGCACCTTTGGAAGCCTGGGTAAAGGCTCGCACATAAGCCAACGGGGTGCCATGTAGCAATACTCCAAGGAAAAGGAACAGCATAATGACACTGCCCAAATCAAACGAACCGCCAGCCCAACCCAGATGGTAAACCAAATAGGTGAAGCCGACACCTGCCACAATCCACGATAGCAGGCGCGACTGCTCCATTCGCTCAGCAGGAGTGAGCGAGCCACTGCGAGGCTTGGGGGCAGGAGCCTCCTCTTCGAGAAGCGCCGGGTTGACCGAAACAACATCTTTTTTAGGATACATGAGCGAATTGGTGACCACAATGGCCACTATCACCACCAAGACAATGATGATATTATGATAGTCAAGAATGGTCTGCGAGACGGGCACAGGAGCTGTCAGAATCCCATTGGTGGCCTTGGTGAGAGCTTCGCCGGGCGTAGCCATGGTGAGGGGAATTGAACCCGACAACCCCGCATGCCACACCACGAATCCACTATAAGCCGACGCAATAAGCAACCTATAGTCTATTGCCGGCATTTTGCGGGCTATCTCCTTGGCAAAGATGACCCCCACAATGAGACCGAAACCCCAGTTAAGCCAACAGGCCAAAGCGGAGACTGCGGTAACCAGAGCAATGGCGGCAACAGGGCTCTTGGGAATTGAGGCCAAAAAACTGATGCCTTTCTTTACCACAGGTGCGGCAGCAAGAGCCGAGCCACAAACCAGCACCAAAGCCATCTGCATGGCAAAAGCGAGCAGATTCCACACTCCACCTCCCCAATGATCTATGACCTCGAGAGGTGTCTGATGGCAGATGGGCATGGCCAACGCTGCTGCCACAAGGGTGAGAATAATGGCAAAAATAAAGGGTTCGGGCAGCCAACGCTGCACCATGCGAACACAAAACTTTATCATAGCGAGTCCATGTTTATTGGACTTTAAGGCCTATCTGTCACTAAAGGCCTTAAAGTCCACTTATTAATTCTCAGTTCCGCTTTACCCCCATCAACATCATCAACTTTCCATAGAAATCGGTATTCTGCATCACACCGCTGAAAAGGTCGGCTCCAGGCCCATACGAGAAGACAGGAACCATAACACCGGTATGTCCACCGGTTGACCATGACGGACAGTTGACACCTTCCTCTATGCTACCATTCTTGAGCGTGAGACCACCTGTCTCATGGTCGGCCGTGACAATAACAAGAGTTTGCCCGTCGCGCTCAGCGAAGTCAAGCACAGCATTGAGCATATCTTCGAAGTCGGCCATCTCTGCCATAAGATAAAGACTGTCATTGTTGTGGCAAGCCCAGTCAATCTGCGAGCCTTCGATCATCAGCACAAAACCATTGTCATTGCCGTTGAGGGTCTCAATAGCCTTCAATGCACCGAGGGTGAGCATGCGCCCACGCTCCATAGCCTTTGGGGGATTGTCGGGCGTAAGGAGCCCGCATATCTTGCGGCTGCGGCTTTGAGTCATGTCCATGAGATTGTAGACCAAGTCATATCCACGGGCTCTAAGGGTGTCGAGAGGGGCAAGTCCATCCTTTCTGTTATCGGGAAGGAAATGATTCAAATCACCGCCAATCATTACCTCAAAGGGACATTGAGCCATTTGGAGGCTGATGCTGTCGAAAAGCTTGCGGTCGGTAACATGGGCGTAGGTCGAAGCCGGAGTGGCATCAAGAACGCTGCAGGTAACCACAAAGCCTGCTGCCTTGCCGAAGAACCGCTTGGCATTGACAAGGAAAGAATTATAGTCGGTACCATCCGGTCCCTTGGCAATATGACGGTTCTCAACCTTGTGACCCGTCATAAGAGCCGAGCCGCCAGCACCTGAGTCGGTAGTGTAGCGATTATAGGAATAGGTGCGGGAGAAACCGCTGTACGGAAAACGCAGGAATGCGCTGCGCGCACTGCGCTGGGACACAATAGACGAATAGACCTGAGCGGTACCCATACCGTCACCGACAATGAAGATTACATTACGCGGGGTCTTCAACGGTTCGTGATAGGGATTGTTTTTTGTACGGTCAGCCACGGCCACAAGGGGCAGCAAGCACAGAAGAAAGATAAATGTCTTTTTCATTGAATAATATTTTATATACAAATAAAAAAGGGACAGCCTGTCGTCAGGCAATCCCTTTTACCGGTTTTATTCGGTCATCTCCTCCACCGCTTTTATCTGCTCCATTTCCATGTTCTCGGTGTCATCTTCTCTATTGGGAAGAATAACCGCGGCCAAAATACCCACAATGGCAGCCACAGCCAAGCCGGAGATTCCAATACTGCCGAAATGAAGGGCTCCGCCGTCACAACCATAGCTGATACCTACAGCCAAAGTGATTGTAAGAGCGGTGATAATAAGATTGCGGCTGTCGGTAAGGTCGACACGGTTTTCCACCAAGCTGCGCACACCCACGGATGAAATCATACCGTACAGGATAAGCGACACACCGCCAATTGTTGCGGTGGGCATTGCATAGATGAGTGCTGCAAACTTGGGCGAGAAACTAAACACAATGGCTATCACAGCGGCGATACGGATTACACGGGGGTCAAACACACGGGTGAGGTTCAACACACCGGTGTTCTCACCATAGGTGGTGTTGGCCGGAGCGCCAAAGAGTGAGGCCAAGACCGTGGCTGCACCGTCCCCCATAAGGGTGCGGTGGAGACCGGGATCCTCCAAATAATTCCTGTTGCAGGTAGAACTGATGGCACACATGTCGCCGATGTGTTCAATCATCGTGGCCAAGGCTATAGGCATGATTGCCACAATTGCGGTAATCAAGAAACTCCAGTTGCCGCTGCCTAAGGCATACATACCTGTGTTCTCCCATTGGAAAGGCACCCCTATCCATGCTGCTTCGTGAAGAGCATGTACCTTGTCAGCCTCCAACTGTCCAAAGACAGCCGCCACAATATACGAGGCCAACACACCCAGAAGAATCGGGATAATCTTAATCATACCTTTGCCCCAGATGTTGCAGACAATGACCACCAAAATAGCCACAAGCGCAACCCACCAGTTGGTGAGGATGCTCCCCACAGCAGTGCCGGCAAGGATGAGACCAATGGAAATAATAATAGGCCCGGTCACTACAGGCGGGAAGAGCTTCATCACCCTTTTCACGCCAAAGAGCCTAAACGCAGCAGCGAGGACGAAATAAAGCAGTCCAGCGGCCACTACACCCACACAGGCATAAGGCAATGCCTCGGCTTGCGACATGCCCAGCTCAGCACCCATAGCCGTCACTGTGGCGTAACCGCCAAGGAAAGCGAAGCTGGAGCCTAAAAAGGCGGGGACTTTCATCTTGGTGAACCAATGGAACAGAAGCGTTCCGAGACCGGCAAACAAAAGGGTTGCCGACACCGACAACCCCGTAATGGTAGGCACCAATATAGTGGCACCGAACATGGCGAACATGTGCTGGAATCCCAACACAATCATCCGGCCTTTTCCGAGTTGTCTTGCATCATAAACAGGAGCATTCGTACTTATTTTTGCCATAATGCATAATATTTAATGGGTTTATATTTCAATTATATCTCTTTATCAATGTGTTGTTGCAGAATTGTGTTATTGCGGGAATCCCGTTCACCCATCAGCACAACAGTGCCAAAACTCGGTCAGGCGGTACGTTATTTAGTGCCGAATATACGGTCGCCGGCGTCACCCAGACCGGGCATAATGTAGCAGTCGCTGTTCAAGCCATCGTCAAGCGCAGCCGTGTAGATGTCCACCTCCGGATATTCCAACTGCACACGTTTCACCCCTTCGGGAGCCGCCACAAGGCACATCATGCGAATGTTTGAATAGCCATCCTCCTTGAGGCGATGGATAGCATCGCAGGCACTGCCTCCGGTGGCAAGCATCGGGTCGGTAATGATAACAATGCGGTCTTTCCCCTGAGGCATCTTGTAATAATAGAACACCGGTTCATGGGTGCTTTCGTCACGGTACATGCCAATGTGGCCAACCTTGGCAGTGGGGATGAGCGTCAGAAGCCCGTCCACCATGCCCAATCCGGCACGCAAAATAGGAACCAACAAAATTTTCCTGCCCGCCAGTTCATGTGCCACCATTTGCTGCATGGGGGTCTCTATTGTCACTGTCTTTAGGGGAAAGTCACGGGTTACCTCGTAACCCATCAACATGCCTATCTCCCTCAACAAGTCACGAAACTCGCGGGTGCCGGTTTCTTTTCTACGCATTATTGTCAGCTTGTGCTGAATCATGGGGTGGTTGATAATATGTAGTGCCATAGTTTTGTGAATTAAACAATTATACTAATAATTTCATTCAATATCCCTCCCAAAAGAGCATTGCAAAGTTACAAAAAACCGTGCAAATCACAAAATTTTTAACACCTTTTCTTATCAACACAATGTTCATAATTATCCCTGTCCGCTCCTAATGGAGCCCTTCGCGGCTCTGACAGGCAATGCTATACGTCATTAGCAAAGGGGTTGGGGACAATGGTTCATCAATCCAACAGGCTTTTTTCGTCCCCTACAAACCAAACAACAAAACAATCGCAATGCGGTAGCAGCACCTCCCACACGAGATTCTGCCAGAGCCCTGCCTTCGTCCCTTCTCCCCCTTTTATCCGTCACATATACCTCAGTTCTCCTTCTGTGGAGGAAGAACGATGGGAGAACGATGGGAGAACTGAGGAAAAACGAGCGACGGTAGCACGACTATGGAACTGCCAAAAGGGGAAGTATCTCTTGCTCGAAAAGGTCGCGACGGATAAGGCGGTAGTGAGGTGCATAGGCCTCGTTGAAACCGGGGCTGTGGTGATAGACATATTCGCCACGGTCGAACAACTGCTCCAAGTTAGCGGCATCCTCGTCGAAATGGTTGGGACGGGGGTCGACAGTGCGGAGCAATGTCTGCAGCCGTTGCCACTGTCCGCGCCAGTCGTAGAGGGGCATGGGTTTGTCTTGCCGGGCGCTCTGCATAAGCAGTTGCACAAAACGTCCAAGGTCTATTTTCCCATCTTTGATTACTTTTATGTTGACCCGCACATAATTGCCTTCGACTCCAGTGTACTCATACTCAGGATAGGGATGGCGTCCGGGAGTCATCTGCTCCATCTCGCGCACGATGTATTGGGCACAAGAAGTGGAGTCTTTGATGAGGTGGCCTGGGCCGTAGACATCTTGAAAGCAGAGTTTGTATACATCCTGCAATTGTGCCTCGGGGAAACGTTTCATATAGTTCGCCAACACTTGACGGGCGCGGTTGGGGACGGAATAATGGCCTGCGTCTATCTTGCGCATGATGTACTCGGCCACTTCGAGAGTTCCAGTTTGCTGCCCCGCGTCTGTCACCCGGCAGGCTCCATTAGCCCATTGGTTCTCGAACAGCGAGAGCCTGTCGCCAAAGGCTTTCTCGTCGAAACGGCTGCCAACGGTCATTGTCGAGTCCACCGCGCGGAAAAAGAGGCTCCACCTTGTGCGATAATAGTTCTTCAAGAGCCATCCCCACATACGGTTGGCGTAGTCGTTGAGCACGGGGCCTCCCCATACGGTGAGCAAAGTGCGTGCCTGCGTTTCATAATACATCTGTTCACGTTCTCCCCTACCCCATGAATGAGCCTGCCGAGCCCACTCGCAATAATCAAAAGGCTTGACGGTACAGAGCAGCGTGTCGGCATCATCCATCAACTCAAGAGCCAACGCACTATAGCGAGCCATGCCCTCACGGTCGCCAAGGCGATAAGCAGCGGTGTAGGCATCGCGCACCTCCATAAAATGGTTGCCGAGCCATTGCGACAGCAAGTTGGCCACATCGTATCGGTATGCCGCCCGCTCCGACGGCGACTGCATCATCAGCCGTATAGCCCGCAAGAGGGTGCCATTGTCGTAAGAATAATAGGGCTTGGTGTAATAGGTGCCGTGGCCAGAGAGCGACGGCCGCGCCACCATCTGAGTGCCAAGGCCGTAAAAAGACCAATCCTTGTAGACCGAGTCCACCAACAGTTGCCATGCCTTGCGGCAGCCTTCGTCCTCCTTACCATGACGCAGGTCTGCCCAACGGCAGGTGAAAGCGGTTACATTCCGGATGGGGTGTCCGTTCTCCATAAGGGATTGGTCAGGTCGCCCATTTTCCTTGGTTTCTTTACGGGCAGGCTGGCCGTACTCCCACGGATGTTCGAGCAGAAATTCGAAAATCTGCGGGGTAGGATCGAAACTCTCCAATGTGGAGCCAACGCCCAGCATGTTGCCAGCCTGTTCGTTAAAGGCAGCATCCAACTTGCCGCTCAGCACATTCAAGTCACCCACCAACATGGTGTTGCCTCCAAAATTGCCAAGATAGCACCAGATAAAAGGCTGCCCGAAAAAGCCGTCGGTTTCGCGCCATACTTCAGTTTTCTCGCAGAAGTAGTCCAATAGTATCATCCTGCCCTTTGGCACAGCGGTGAGGTAGGCTTTCAGTCGCTCGGGAGTCCACTGTTTGCGCTTATAGTAGAACACCCATGACATCTGCAACCAACGTGCCGCCGAGTCCACCTGATAGAGCGAGGCATAGATATTTTCCGATACAGAGGCCAGATACCCAGGCTCCCAGGTAGGGGGATCCATCTCGTTGAATGGGTCGACCCCATAGATGTGGTCAGTGCCATACAGGGCGGTTTGTTTTTCAAGGTATAAACGTTGGATGACAGCAAACAGACTGTCGGTGGAGTTCATGAAACAGGTAGGCTCAAATCCGCACCAACTACTCAGCCGCTTGATATCGGATTGGGGGTAACGCTCGGCAATCTGCTTTGGTACATGTCCGGCAAAAGCAGGCAACACAGGGGTCATACCTAAGGCACGTTCCCGTGCCAGAATCTTGCGTTGGAGTTCTTTTTGTCCATCAATCCATGATTGCGGCAAGGGGCCGCCGAAACCGTCGAGATTGGCCATACGGTGCCAAGGAAGATGGGCAGGCCCACTGAAATAGGCGCGTGTCTCGTCGTCGGACATCCCCATTTCCCGCCATACTTGCTGCCACACCGCTTCCTGTCCCGTAAGGGCAAGAGGCATGTTGACTCCGTTGAGAGCCATCCAGTCAATGAACCGTTCCCATTCTTTCCACTGCCACCATGGCATGGTGTAGCCATAGGTGCAGTAGTTGAGAAAGAATCTGACGGGGACAGCGCAACGACGGGTGACCTGTTCCGTCACTTTGGGGAGCCGATGAGGCAGCTCGACAGGCTGACTGGCATACCACGACACATATACATGGGCATATTCTTTGAGATAGTAATTAAGTCCCATGGCCATTGAGTTGTCGTTGTTGCCTTCTATCCTTATTTTTCCGCCATGGGAGGAGAGGGAAAAGAAATCGACAGTGTCGGTTCGATGGACAAACTCGAACTGTTTGGCTTGCTTGCCCAGAATACGCTGCGCCAACTGACGTGCGGCCTGCTGGGCTTGGAGCGGGGATGCTCCTACAAATAGAATGATTGACAGGAAGAGGATTTTTCTTTTCATGGCATGGCGGTATTATAAAGTGAGAATGTGTTAATGTGTAAATGTGTAAATCCAATTAACAGATTCATAAATTAAAAGTCAAATATCTTACGGTGCCGTGCGGCGCACCACACCAATACTCACCTCGTATAGGGCATAGATAGGCAAGGCGACAAGCGAAAGGGTAATGGCATCGCCAGTGGGTGTAATAACAGCGGAGACGATAAACACAGCCACCACGGCATGGCGGCGGTAACGTGTCATGAACGAGGCTTTCAACACCCCTATCTTGGCCAACAGCCACGAAAGTACGGGCAATTCGAAAACCACTCCCATGAGAAAGCAAAGCATGAGGAGAATGTCGATATACGATGTGAGGGCGATCTGGTTGGGGACGGAGGCACTGACTTGGTATGTGCCAAGGAAACGGAACGTGAGAGGGAAGATGAGAAAATAGTTCAATGCCACCCCCAGAAGAAACATGATATAGCCTCCCCCCACGGCACGGAGAGCATGGCGACGCTCGTTGGCATAAAGTCCCGGAGCTATAAAATGGAACAGCAGATACAGCACATAGGGCGACACGACAAGCAATCCAGCCCAAAGAGCCACACGCATGTGGACGATGAACTGCTGTGCCAGTTCTGGATTAAAGAGATCTATATGGAAGTCGGACTTGATGCCGGTGAGGCGCTCAAAGAGACGATAGGTAACAAAGCCGGGCTGCGAGGGAGCCATGACGACAGCAAAGAGCCACTCCTTACAGCAAAAAGCTGCCACAGCGGCAATCACCACCGCCACAATGGCCCTGACAAGGCAACCCCGCAACTCGTCAAGATGTCCCCAAAAATCCATCCTCTTTTAAACTAAAAGGGTAAAACTAAAAACTAAAAAGGTGAACGAAACAAGTTTTAGTTTTTACTTTTTAGTTTTTGGTTTCATCTTTGGGGTTTGGGTCTTCGAGGCCGTTCATGCCGTCCTTGAAACTCTTCACGCCTTTACCTATGCCGCGCATGAGTTCGGGGATTTTCTTGCCACCAAAGAGCAACAACACCACAAGGACGATGACAATGATTTCCCAAGTACCCAAGAATAACAATTTCATAGTGCTATTTTATTTATTGGACTAATTATACTGACTGGACTAATTAAGAGATTATTTTCTCTATAGCGGCAAGTTTTTCGGGTATATTGATACCCTGCGGGCATTCGTGCAGGCACCGTCCGCAACCGATACAGTGGTCGGCTTGCCGCTCACGGGCAATTTCGCGGCCATAGCTGACAAGGTAGGCACGGCGAGCCTTGCGATAGGCACGACGCTCGTCGCTGGCAGCGTTGTCGGCAGGAGTGTCAAGCAGGTTGCCTTCGTTGACCATGCGGTTGTAGTGAGCAAAATTGCCGGGAATGTCAATGCCGTAGGGGCATGGCATGCAATACTGGCAACCAGTGCAGGGCACGAGAGGAAACTCTACATAGCGGTCGGCTATTGAGCGCAACAGTGCCATATCCTCGTCGGTGAGGGGCTGCAATGGTGCCAAAGTGCGGATATTGTCCTGCAGATGTTCCATATAAGTCATGCCACTAAGCACCGTCAAAATTCGTGGCATAGTAGCCGCGAAGCGGAATGCCCATGAGGCCAAACTATGTTCAGGCTCGCGACCTTTCAGTTCATCCACAGCAAACTGCGGCAGATTGGCCAACTGTCCGCCCAACAGAGGCTCCATGACAAAGACTGGGATATCGCGCTTCGCCAACTCGCCATAGAGGTACTCCGAATTGGCATCTCCGCTTCCGTCGGGCGACAGCGAGTCGGCATGCTGCCAGTTGATGTAATTATGCTGGATAAGCACATGGTCCCAATGCACTTTCTCATGCATAGCCAACGCTTCGTCGAACACCTTCACATCACCATGGTAGGAGAAACCTAAGTTGCGGATACGCCCTTTGGCTCGCTGTTCTACCAGCCACTCCAGCATCCCGTTGTCGATAAAACGGCGCATGAAAGCATCGTGCGGGGCGACAGGGTTTCCATCCAAATCGCGTCCGGGGAGGCCTATACAATGGAGCATGTAGAAATCAAAATAATCCACTTGCAGCCTCTCCAGCGATTGCTCGAACATCTCGATGCTTCCCTT
>DBXQ01000076.1 GCA_002309955.1 Bacteroidales bacterium UBA1208 | reverse complement strand
GTGAGGGACGGCAGTGCGCAGCGAGTGGATGTGAGAGCGTTGCCGTCGGGGACGTACATGGTGACGCTGAGCTGCCGCGACAGGACGTCGGAACGCCGCCGGTTGGTGGTGGAATGAAGCCAGAGAGCCGGCATTGAGTCAGCAGAGGAAGGGAAAAAGGGGCGCGGCAAGAGCTTTTTTAAGAAAAACTTCTGCGGTCTCGGATTTTTTTTGTATATTTGCCATTTATAAAATAATAAAATATTAAGCCTATCCTTTTGTCCCCCAAACGGATAGGCGAATTATGACGTATTATGCATATTGCTATTGCAGGAAATATAGGCTCGGGAAAGACGACGCTGACCAAATTGTTGGCACGCCATTATGGGTATAGACCTATCTATGAGTCGACGGAAACGAATCCGTATATCAACAGTTTTTATGAGGATATGCGCCGATGGTCGTTCAACATTCAGATATATTATCTCCATACCCGTACCCGTCAGTTGCTTGACATCCGAAAGGAGAGCAAGAACATCATACAGGATCGTACCCTGTATGAGGATGCCTATATCTTTACACCCAACCTGCATGCCATGGGGTTGATGAACACGCGCGATTTTGACAACTATCAGCATACTTTTGAGTTGGTGTCGTCTTTTTTGCAGCCGCCCGATTTGTTGATATATCTGCGTGCCGATGTGCCGACGCTGATACGCCATATCCAGGCCAGGGGACGAGAGTATGAGAATAGCATCCGGCTGGACTATCTGACGGGGCTGAACAAGCGTTATGAGGACTGGATGGAGAAATATAACAAGGGGAAATATATCATTGTGGACCTGTCGAAGCTTGATTTCGTGGCCCACGATGAGGATTTGGGTGTGGTGTATAATATGATTGATGCTGAAATAAACTCGTTGTTTTCGTGATATGAAGGTTTTGGTCATAATTCCAGCGCGGTATGCGTCAACCCGTTTCCCCGGCAAGCCGTTGGCACTGCTGGGAGGGAAGCCGGTGGTGCAATGGGTGTGGGAACGAGTGTCGGCCATGCCGGAGTTGACGGATGCCGTTGTGGCTACCGACGATGAGCGGATAGTCGGAGCGGTGGAGTCTTTCGGTGGAAGGGCGATGCTGACAGGCAGTCACCATCGTAGCGGTACCGACCGTTGCGGAGAGGTGGTGGAGCGTATGGAGGCGCAAGGCGGCAACTACGATGTGGCCATCAATGTGCAGGGAGACGAGCCTTTTGTCCAGCCGGATCAGTTGCGTTCGTTGGTGGATTGTTTTGCCGATGAGGGCACTTGTATCGCCACGCTGAAGACGGCCATCCGCAGCAGCGAGGAGTTGTTCTCGGCCAACAATGTGAAGGTGGTGTGCGACAGACGAGGGCACGCCCTTTATTTCAGCCGTCAGCCACTGCCGCATTTGCGCGGTGTGGAGGCAGAGCAATGGGTGGAGCATCAGCCTTATTTCAAGCATGTGGGCATTTATGCTTTCCGAACGGCGACGCTGAAGGAGTTGGTGAAGCTGCCTCAAACAGCGTTGGAATTGAGCGAATCGCTCGAACAGTTGCGTTGGTTGGAGAATGGATATAGCATTAGTGTGAGGGAGACAGCCATTGCCAACATCGGCATAGACACTCCCGAAGATATGGCTGCAGCCGAGCGTTTTTTGAAAGATATACAGAAATGAAAAATAATTAAGTTTATGAATATAACAGATCTTATCGTAGAATTCATCCAGCAGGGTAATGTTGTTGAATTTCCCGGCATGGGAACGTTGTCCAGCAACAATGTCAGTGCCCATCACGATGCCGCAACAGGCACATATCATCCTGCCCGCCGTACGGTGACAATGGCAGAGACACTGACGGGGAACAAGGCCATTATACGCCGTATTGCTGAAAAGGAATGTGTCACAAACGAGATTGCCGAGCAGATGTGGGCTAACTATATCGCTGCATTGAAGGATAAGTTGCAGCGCAATCCCAACGGACATGAATTTCCCGGCATGGGTTTTATGCGTATAGTGGGTAGTAAGGTCAGGTTCGAAGCTTTGGAGGGACTGGATTTGGATGCCGGTAAGAAACATGAGCAGCCGTTGGAGAATATTGCTACGTATACTCCCAAGACTGTGGCCGACCCGTTTGCAGCTTTCGACAAGCCTGCAGCCACCAATCCCCCAGTGGCGGAAGTGAAAGAGACTGCCCCAGTGGTGGAGAAGAAGGTGGAGACACCAGTGCAGGAGCCTGTATCTGTGATTCCTCCGGCACCCGTTGTGCCAGAGCCTGCCAAAGTTGAGCCCGTCAAGGTTGAGCCTGTCAAAGTCGAAGTGCAGAAACCTGCCGCACCCCAGACCGATCATTTGTCGGAGGTGAAACGTATGTTGGATGAAATTCCTTCGTCGCCCAAGGATGCCAAGGAAGCCCGCCGTGCAGAAAAGGCTGCCGCGAAGGCCGAGAAAGAGGCTCGCAAGGCTGCCGAAGAGGCCGAACGCAATAAGGAAAAGGCAGCAGCGAAAGCAGCAAAAGAGGCTGCAAAGGAGAAAGAGAAGGCTGAGCGTGCCATGCTGAAGACCGAAGCAAAAGTGAATAAAGAGGTCAAGAAGGAAAAGAAAAAGAAAGAGAAAGAGGGAAAGAAAAAACGCGGGTTGCTGTGGATAATTATCCTCTTGTTGCTTCTGTTGTTAGCAGCTATTTATTATTTCACCCAAGTGTATTCGCCTGCCGCGAAGGGTCAGAGTTGTGCGCAGAAGGTGGAATTGGTGAACCCCGAACCGTTCACCGAAGAGGATTACCCCTTGTTGAAGTTCCAAGAACAGGATATTCTTTACAATGTCGGACACTTGCATAATTATATGGAGCAATATGTCCATGCTTTCTTAGCCTCCCGTCATTACACCAATGCTTTTGCCGCTGTGATGGCTAAGGTCGACGAGTATGCCAACGGACGTCTGCATGAGTTGATGGTTGAGGGCTATAGCCCCAAACGTTTCTTCCCGCATGAGAATAAGTGGTTGAAGAGTCATTATGTTGAATATAAGTCGGCAGGTGCCCGTTATTACCGCTACAAGGTGCAGGGCGAACTGATGGATGCCGATTTGATGGAGAGCATACTGGACGATGTGGTGGTGTCGTTGGGTCTGCGTGCCGATGGTTTTGGCTATGGACGCGGACAGGGCTTTGACGGTGGCGCCGGTGCTACGGGCAAGGCTGCTCCCGCCAAGACTGTGAATGACAAGCCTTATGAGGAGATAGTGCCCGAGGCTCCCACTTTCAAGGATAGTAAACAGGGTTTCGATATTGTTGCAGGATTCTTCACGTCGAAGAAGTCGGCAAACAAGTGTGCCAACCAATTGAAAGCTTTGGGAAGCGATGCCTATATTATCAGCAAATCGGGTGGATACTATGTGAGTATGGGTTCAGCGCCCACACGCACTGCCGCCGAAGCATTGGAGAAGCACATCAAGTCGTGGTATAAGAGTGACGTGAAGATATATAATTTCAACGAGTAAAGTTTCTATCCGACGCGAGAGAAGCCTATGGGTCATCACAAGTTAGAGAGATTTGCCGAGAATTTGACATTCCCCAATCTTTTTCAGGTGCCGTACGAGACGCTGAAGGAGGAGGGGTTTGCCTTGAAGGGTAAGTGGAGCGAGCATTTTGGCAACAACAATCCCATTACGCTCGAGTTGGGTTGTGGCAAAGGTGATTATACCATCAGTTTGGCACGCATCCACCCCGACCGGAATTATATCGGTGTTGACATCAAAGGTGCACGGTTGTGGCGCGGAGCCAAAACAGGGTACGAAGAGAATATGGGTAACGTGGCTTTCATCAGAACCCGGATTGAGTTGATAGAGAATTTCTTCGCCGAAGATGAGGTGTCCGAAATATGGATTACTTTCCCCGACCCACAGCCTAAAAAGGAGTTTAAGCGATTGACTTGTGAGCGTTTTCTCGATTATTACAAGAAATTTCTCAAACAAGGATCTCCCATCCACCTCAAGACCGACTCGTTAGAGCTGCATGAATACACCCGCGACGAAGTGATAGCACCGATGGGCTACAAGGTGGAATATGCAACCGACAATCTGTATGCCACACCAGCCGACGAGCATCCGGAGATTGCGTGCTTGCATGAAGCTCAGATGACGCAAACCTTCTATGAACGGATGTTTCTGGCCGAAGGGAAGCCCATCACCTATATTAAGTTCTATATAAAATAAGAATAATCATTTTAATAATATATAAATATAATCATTATGTCAGGACATAACAAATGGTCAAAGATTAAAAGAGCCAAAGGTGCAGCCGATGCCAAGCGCTCGAAACAGTATTCGAAAATTCTGAAAGAAGTAGCCGTGGCCGTCCGCGAGAGCGGTCCTGATCCCGACAGCAACCCCCGTCTCCGTCTGTTGGTTCAGAATGCCCGTGGCTGCAATATGCCCAAGGACACCTTGATGCGCGCCATCAACAAGGCCAGCGACAAGGATGCTGCCGTACTTCAGGAAATCACCTTCGAGTGCCACGCCAATCATGGCATAGCCTTGTTCATCGAGTGTCTGTCGGACAACAATATGCGTACTGTTGCCAATATCCGCAGCATCATGAACAAGAATGGCGGTACCATGGAGACCAATGGTAGCCTGAATTTCCTCTTCACCCGCAAAGGTGTGTTTGTCATTCCCCGCAAACCCGATATGGACATCGACGAGTTGGAGATGACTCTTATTGACGGTGGTCTCGAAGAAATGGAAGTGGATGACGACTACATCACCCTCTACACCGCCTACGAGGACTTCGGCAACATGGTCAAGATGCTTGAGGAACTGAACATCGAGTGTGAAAGCGCCGAGTTGCAGCGTATTCCCAACACCACCCGTACAATCGACGAGGATTCCATGCGCAAGGTGTTGAAGGTTATCAACATGCTCGAAGAGGACGATGATGTTACCAACGTCTTCCACGACATGGAGATTCCCGACGATTTCGAAGAGGAATAATGAAATTATTCTTAGTCCCCACTCCGGTAGGCAACCTCGGCGACATGACTTTCCGTGCCGTCGAGGTGCTGAAGAGTGCAGACCTTATTTTAGCCGAAGATACCCGCACGTCGCGGGTGGTGATGCAGCATTATGGCATTACCACACCGTTGCAGCCTTACCATATCTTCAACGAACACCAGACACTTAATCGTATCATCGAGCGTCTGTTGAGTGGACAGGTGATAGCACTGGTAACCGATGCCGGCACTCCTGGCATTAGCGACCCGGGTTTTCTTTTGGTGCGTGAGGCTGTCAAAAACGGCATTGCCGTTGAAACTCTTCCAGGCGCCACTGCCTTTGTCCCAGCTCTTGTAGACAGCGGTCTGCCTTGCGACAGGTTTGTCTTTCTCGGTTTTCTGCCACATAAGAAAGGCCGCCAAACGGCCATCCGGCAATTGGCCGAGGAAAAACGTACCATGGTCATCTACGAGTCGCCCTACCGGCTGGTAAAGTTACTTGAAGAGTTGGAAACTGTACTTGGCAACGACCGTCAAGTAAGTGTGTCGCGCGAAATCAGCAAACTGCATGCCGAGACGGTTCGTGGCACCGTCAAAGAGGTACACGACCATTTTGCCGCGAAAGAAGTGAAGGGTGAGATTGTGGTCATTGTCTCGGCCGAGGCTGACCCAGACCCAGACACCCCTAATAATGAAGAAAAGGAAGTAGAATAACTATAAAAGAACATGCCATACGATGTATTTCTTAACCGCCTCATCTGTGCACTCGTGGGAGGTGTGCTAATCGGCGCCGAACGCCAATTGCGCAAACGCAATGCTGGATTGGCAGTCAATTCGCTGGTATCAGTGGGTGCCTGTCTTTTTATCCTGTTGTCCGAGAGCGTCATTGCTTCGGCAATCTTGTCGGGAGGCCCAGTCAACAACGACAATCTTCGTGTGCTTTCCCAAGTGGTCACTGGTGTCGGTTTCTTAGGTGCCGGAGTCATCATGAAGGATGGGCTGAACATTCATGGACTCAACAGTGCTGCCACCGTGTGGTGCAGTGCCGCCGTGGGATGCATGTGTGGCTATGGACTTTGGCGCCAGTCTGCAATAGCCGTGGCTGTCATCCTTTTCATCAACTGGATTATTAAAAATATAGAAATTTTCTTGGAAAACAGGAATCAAGATAAAAAGAATTGAAACTTTTTTGCCCTTTTTGCGTATAAACAATCGTTTCATTGTGTTATATACAAGCCGGGCTGCATCATGGTGAAGAGAAAAGCAGCCAATAGTTGCAACTAAGATTACTACAAGAATATAGAGATGGATATTTTTCAAGATATTGACATTTTCGAGCCTGACGATTCCGATGGCTTCTCGGCGCGAGCCGAGATAATCCCCCTTGTCACCAAGGACGACGAATCTTTTCTGCTCAACGAGGATTCCATACCCGACGATATGCCCTTGCTGCCTCTCCATGGCAATGTCCTTTTCCCGGGGGTGGTGCTTCCTATCAGCGTAGGTCGCAAGTCCTCGCTCAAACTGTTGCGTGATGCTGAGAAGCAGCACGAGCGTATCATTGTCGTCGCCAAAAGCAACGATGTGTCCGAACCCGAATACGACGACCTCTATTCGACGGGTGTCATTGCGCGGGTTCTTCGTGTCATCGACCTCCCTCACGACAATCACATGGCCATCTTGCAAGGCACCATGAAGTGCCACTTGCTTCGCATTATCGCTACTGAACCTTATTATCGTGGCTGTGCCGTACTCCTTGACGAGAACGGTGCCTTGGTTCATCCCCGTTCTTTCCATTCTCGTGTCTTGGCCATCCGCAAGGAGTACTCTGACATGCAGCAGTTGAAGAACAGTGGTCGCGGACTCAATCCCAAGGATGTTTTCGATTCTCTCGGCAATATCTCCAGCGAAAAAATCCTTATAAATTTCATAGCCTCCCATCTCGACATCCCGGTCATCCCTAAGCAGCAGATGCTTGAGGTCGTTGGATACGAGCGTCGTGCCGAACTATTGCTCGAGCAACTTCAGAAAGAAAACGAGTATTACCGTGTCCGTGAAGACATCAAAGGCAAAACGCGCCAAGAACTGGACCGTCAGCAGCGCGAATATTTCCTCAACCAGCAGATGCGTGTCATCCAGGATGAGCTTGGCGGCAGCCCTTCAGACCAGGACATCGACCGTCTTATGCAGCGTGCCAAACAGAAAAAATGGAGCAAAGAGGTTGAGGCTGCCTTTTCCCGCAGCATAGAAAAACTGCGCCGTACCCCTCCCCAAACCCCCGACTATACAGTCGAATTGAATTATGTTGAGCTCCTGCTTGACATGCCATGGAATGTTTTCAGCAAAGACGACCTTCGCATCGACCATGCCCGTAAAATACTCGATCGCGACCACTACGGCATGGAAAAAGTCAAGGAGCGCATAATCGAATACATTGCTGTCCTCAGCCTCAAAGGCGACATGAAAAGCCCCATTCTCTGTCTTGTGGGCCCTCCGGGTACAGGCAAGACCTCGTTAGGCAAAAGCATTGCCGAAGCTATGCATCGCAAATATGTCCGTGTCGCTCTCGGTGGTTTGCACGACGAAGCCGAAATCCGCGGTCACCGCAAGACCTATGTGGGTGCCATGCCCGGCCGTATCATCCAGAACATCAAAAAAACCGGTGTCAGTAACCCCGTGTTTGTCCTTGACGAGATAGACAAAGTGCAAGGCATGAGCCATAACGGTGACCCCACGTCGGCGTTGCTCGAAGTCCTTGACCCCGAGCAGAACAAGGCTTTCCACGACAATTACCTTGAACTCGATTACGACCTCTCCAACGTCCTTTTCATCGCTACGGCCAACACGCTCAGCACCATCCAACCCGCTCTGCTCGACAGGCTTGAAGTTATCGACCTCAGCGGATATATCCTCGAAGAAAAACTCGAAATCGCTCAGCGGCATCTCATTCCCCGTCAGCTCAAAGAACACGGTTTCACCAAACGCGACATCAAGTTCAGCAACGATGTGCTTAAAGTCATTATCAATGATTACACACGTGAGAGCGGTGTCCGTCAGCTTGACAAAACCATTGCCAAGATTGTCCGTCGCCGTGCTGTGCAGAAAGCCAATGGCAACGAGTTGACCAAAGAAGTCAAAGCCACAGAACTGAAAGACATCCTCGGCTTACCCATACACAACAGCGAGCGTCGTGGCAAAGAGCCCAAAGTAGGTGTCGTTACCGGCTTGGCATGGACCCAAGTGGGAGGCGAAATCCTCTTCATCGAGTCCAGCATCAGCAAAGGCAAGGGAACTCTCTCCATGACTGGCAATTTAGGTGACGTAATGAAAGAGTCCGCCACCCTTGCTTTCGAATACATCAAATCCAATGCCGACCGTTTCAATATCGACATGGAAAAGATCGAGAACAGCAACATCCACATTCATGTTCCCGAGGGGGCCACTCCCAAAGACGGTCCTTCTGCAGGCATCACCATGTTTGTCGCCATGGTCTCTGCTTTCACCCATCGCAAGGTCATCCCCACCGTTGCCATGACTGGCGAAATCACCCTCCGCGGTGCTGTCACTCCCGTGGGAGGTATCAAGGAAAAAATTCTTGCAGCCAAACGAGCCGACATCACCGACCTTATCCTGTGTGAAGACAACCGCCGCGACATCGAAGAGATTCCTGCCGAATACCTCAACGGTCTTACCTTCCATTATATCCACGACATGGAAGAGGCACTCCCCATCGCTTTTGGCCAAGAATAAAACATGAAGAGACTACCGATCATATCCATTTTTATCTTTGTGGCGAGTCTTCTGTCCGTGGTCAACGCCCAGCCGCCTATCTCTGTCACGCCTGTCACCAGTGTACCCCTCCCGTGGGGACTCAGCAATCTCACCATGATTGACGGACGGCTTTATGCCAATCAAAACGGTGTTCTTTTCTGCGCCACACCCACCGACGGTGTTATCAGTACACTTAATCCCGATACCACCGTCGCCCGTCTCTGCACCGGTGCCAACTATGTGGTTCGGAACGGTGGGGACAGTCTTTTCTACTTCACCACTGCCGAAACCACACCTCCTTATAGTTTCAATGTCCACACCAATGCCCGATTTTTCAAAAACCGCCATGTGGAAATCAAATCGTGGTTTCGTGACATCTGCCATCCGGTGTTCTCCGCCGACGGCAACACCCTCATTTTCGCTTCCAAAGGCAAAGTAGGTCTGGACGGTTATGACCTTTGGTGTTCATTCTGGAATGGCAAACGATGGTCAAAGCCAGTCAACTTGGGCAACACTATCAATACCGTGGGTGACGAAATCTGTCCCGTTTTCTATGGCAACTACCTTGTCTACTCCTCCAATGGCATGCCCGGAGCCCCTGCCGGGTTCAGTCTTTATGCTGTCCGCATACCTCAGAGCTCAAAAGTCGACGATGTCATCTTTGCCAATTATGTGGTTCAGCCCTTGCCGGAACCTATCAACAGTGCCGGCGACGACAGGGAGATGGCTTTCGACCTCAAAACCAACCGAGGCTACTGGCTTTCCAATCGCAACGGACACGACCAGCTTTTCACTTTCAGCGGCGACCTTGATGGAGTCATGCTCACAGGTATTGTCTCCGACGACCATGGGCGCCCCATCCCCTCTGTCGACGTGCGGCTTTTGGCCTCCGGACGCCTTGTCTCCGCCGTGCAGACCGATTCAACAGGCACCTACCGGCTCTTTTCCCAACCGGGTGACGACTATTGTCTCCAAGTCTCCAAACCCGAATTCTTCCAAGTCGCCAAAACGGTAACCCTCATCCGTCCCAACGAGGACTTGCTCATTGCTTCCCAGGTTCAGAACATAACTCTTTCACGTCTTCCGTTCGACCGTGTCATGATATTCGACAATATTTACGCCGAAAGCAGCGACATTGAACTTACCCCCCAAGCCGAAGAAACTCTCCAGCCAGTCGTTAATTATTTGCGCGATAATCCTAACATTGTGGCAGAGTTTACGTTATATAGTTCGCAGACCGATGATGAGATGTATGCAAATTTGGTTATAGAACGAAGAATCAGCAATATACAACGATACCTAAAATCGCGCTTGCCCTCCGATGTGCGTATTTTGTTCAAAAACGGTATTGAAAACGGTGAAAAAGCACCTCTTGACAATGTCAAAGATGCTGTCTTTGTGGAATTATTTAGAAAGTGATAGTGTTCTGTAATATAGATAATTGAGTTGATTGTAAGAAGTTGAATCAAATTTTTTTTCAAAAAAAATTTGGTTAGAATAAAAAAAAGTAGTACTTTTGCAACCGTTTTCGAGAGGAGATAATCACCATCGGAACAAATAAAGTTCGGGGCGTGGCGCAGTTGGCTAGCGCACTTGCATGGGGTGCAAGGGGTCGAAAGTTCGAGTCTTTTCGCCCCGACTGAAAAGGAAGAAAGAGTTTCATGAAAACTCTTTCTTTTTTTTATGTTATTTTTTTATTAACATAGTACAATATTATTGGATAGTCTTCGTTATCATCCCAAATTAAAATCTATATATTATGAAGAAATTTTATATTCTTTTAATCGCCATGGCTCTCACTGCCGGCACAGCCTTTGCTCAGAGCAACGACTCTATTGAGCGCGCCAAACAGCAGGAAGCATTGTTGAAACAGCAGCAGAAAGAACAACGGGAACTGCTCGAACAGCAACAAAAAGAACAGGAACGCTTGCAAAGAGAACAGCAGAAAGCCGCTCAAAAAGAGCAGGAAGAGCGCATAAAGGAACAGCAAAAACTGCAGAAAGAGCAGCAGAAAGAAGCCGAAAAAGCCGCCAAGAAAGAGCAGGATCGTGTCAAACGCGAGCAGGTAAAGGCCGAGAACAAAGCCAAAGCCGAGCAAAAGAAAGCTGAGAAAAAACGTAAACGCCAAGAACATTACACAGCTTGGAATCGTCATCCCAACTTCACCGCCGACCCCTCTGTCTCAATCCTTGCCGACCGTCGTATCTACACCCAGAACAGTTTCTACAACAGTATCGGTGCCAATGTCGGTGTAACTTTCGACTATCATCGCCCCATTGCCAAGCGTTGGGACTTCAATGTCGGTATCGGCTACCGCTTCACTTATCTCACCTACAGTCACCTGTTCAGCAGTGCCGAACTCGCCCAACCTTTGACCCATGATTCGTTCAACGGCAAAGAGGAGTCCAGAACTTTCAGCACCGTCGTGATACCCATTAAGCTCAGCCATATCAACAAAGACAATGACCATGGCTGGTATCTTGGTGTAGTCCCCGGTATCAACTTCGGAACCAAAAACGCCGCTGGTGCTAAATTCAACCAGTTCCGTTGCGATGTCGCTGTCGGCACCCAGAGCCGTTGGCTCATCTTCTCTCCCGGTACTGAGATCTACTTCAACCTGTTGCCCACCTATACCTCCGGCGACAAGAAAATCCACGAATTCGGTATCCGCTTCGTTTTGTAAATTCTTTCTTTTTTCATTTTTTAAAGTCCTGCGTGATAGCAGGACTTTTTTTGTTTCTGTTTTTGTCTGGTTGCCGGTTGGGAGGTGCCCCGGCGATTGTTCTATGCTGTTTGACCGAAGAACAACCGAGCGTCAATCTGCGGAACAGCAATTGAGAAGTGTTGTTCAACCCAAATCGGTCATTAGGTTAACTAAGCCTTCAGCGGAGGCTCTCCATGGGCAAAGCGGAGACATGTGAAACAGAAAGACTGATAATGACCGTTTTATTCTGTTGTCCGCCTCGGAGTCCGATATGGGTTCGGTTGCACTTCCGTCGCTCCTTAGTCCTCAGTTNNTTCTCCCATCGTTCTCCCATCGTTCTCCCATTTCAATAGGAGAAATGAGGAAGAACTGGGGTCGAAGGATGGACGAACGGTCGTGTAAATGCTTATATATTGCAATAATGTGAACTTGATATAATGATGGGGGCTTGCGTGCTGAAAGTACGTAATTCCATTAGCCCCACGCTGCAAGTGTGAGGTTGACAGGATTACGTGCCGTTGGCACGTTTTACCAGTCACAAATAATTTTTTTTTCAGTCTTCGTACAATAATACAATTAAAATGCCGTTATGAAACTAAAAATATAGTTACATAATTAATTTGTATTATGAACAAGGCTTTTTTATGGAGTGTATTGTTTTGTCTGATTCTGGATTTGGCTGCTTGTGATAGTGGGAGAAGTCTTTCTCACAAACTGGATAAGCTGCTGGGCAAGTCAATGCAGCTTACGGAGGTGAAGGAGCGGGGTATTACGCTTGAAGCTATGGAGGTGCTTTATCCGAGTGGCTTGCCGCTTTTTAGCGGCAGCGTTTCGGATAGATATATTGAATAAACAAAAAACATTATAGAATATGGAAACAAAAGAATTGACAAAG
>DBXQ01000073.1:50438-51070 GCA_002309955.1 Bacteroidales bacterium UBA1208 | reverse complement strand
TTCTGCCAGGCCTTCATGTATGAGCTGTGGCGCAACATCGGCCCCGATCAGGACAGCCCTGCTGGTGACGTAGGCGTTGGCGGCCGCGAGATTGGCTACCTCTATGGTGCTTACAAGAAACTGGCTCGCGAGCACAGCACTGGTGCTCTGACTGGTAAGAGCTACGGCTGGGGTGGTTCTCTGATCCGTCCCGAGGCTACTGGTTTTGGTGCCATCTACTATGTCGAGCGCATGGTGAAGGAAAAAGGTGACACCATGGAAGGCAAGCGTATTGCTCTCTCTGGCTTCGGTAACGTTGCTTGGGGTGCTGCTACCAAGGCTGTTGAGCTGGGTGCCAAGGTTGTCGCTATCAGCGGTCCCGACGGTGTCTGCGAGATTCCCGACGGTATCACCAAGGAGATGATCGACTACATGCTCGATATGCGTGCCAGCAACCGCAACAAGGTTGAGGATATGGCTACCAAGTTCCCCGGCAAGGCTAAGTTCACCGCTGGTAAGAAGGCTTGGATTGTGAAGTGCGACATTGCTATGCCCTGCGCTTTCCAGAACGAGCTCGCTGAGGAAGATGCCAAGATGCTTCTCGAGAATGGTGTGAAGTATGTTGCTGAGGTTTCCAACATGGGTTGCCAGCC
>DBXQ01000073.1:33175-50399 GCA_002309955.1 Bacteroidales bacterium UBA1208 | reverse complement strand
CCCTTCGGTCCTGGTAAGGCTGTCAATGCCGGTGGTGTTGCTACCTCTGGTCTCGAAATCTGCCAGAACGCTGGTCACATCAACTGGACTGCTCCCGAGGTTGACCAGAAACTGCACAAGATTATGAACGATATCTATGACATGTGCGTTGAGCACGGTCGTATGGCCGACGGCACCATCAACTATGTTAAGGGTGCTAACATCGCCGGTTTCATGCGCGTTGCTAAAGCTATGGTTGCTCAGGGTATCATCTAATTGATTCCAACCCTATTTAGTAGCAGAGCCACCCATGCGGGTGGCTCTGTTTTTTGTGTCATGTTGAAAGGTTGGATGCGGTATTTCTATTTCCTGTTTGCGCTCCCGTACTGCTGATGGTATTTCTTCAATTTCTTTTCCAGAAAGAAGACATCGAATATGTCTGGGTCAATCATGTAGACATCTTTCTTCCCAGCACTGACAAGTACATTCTTGCGTATGCTCTTGCTGGTGGGTCTTTCCCATTGGGCCTTGATGTGATTGATGTCTCTCCACTGTAGTTTGACATTCTTTACCGGTGCCCAGTCTCCGCTCTTTGTCTGTTTGACGCATTGGGATATGGTAAGGAGTTGCTCGGTAATGACAATCTTTTCATGGCGACAGCGGATGTAGTATATCATTTGATTGACGCATGCCACTGCCATGCCCCCCAAGGCCAATACCATTATCCATGAGGGGGCGTCATTGTTGAAATTGGAGATAGCAACCCAAATGCAGAATGCAATGCCGGCCGAGAATAGCAATACGTACATCACACAACTGATGGTGGACTTGTATATTTTAACTGGTTTTGTGTGCATGAGGAAATGTTTCTTTGTAATAATATCTGTCCTCTAAATAACGCCAATTAGATATGTGTTATTGTTTAATGCCGTATGTTTTTATTCCACCACAACAATAATCAACGTACATAGTCGTTATAAAGAGTGAAAGAAAAATCGAACTATTTATAATTGTATAATATGAAAAGGATTAAATGCTTGATGTTGGCATGCATTGCAGCATTCTTTATGACATTGTTTTCATCGTGCACAGGTGAGAATATCAGGCCATTGGGATATACAGGTGCTCCGCTTGTGATACTGGACACCGATTTGGGTTCGTCGACCGATGACCTTTTCTCCATGCAGATGTTGTATCGCTATCATGATAAGGGGCGTTGCAAACTGTTGGGAGTTGTGGTGGATCGAATGGGTGAAAACAATGCTGAAATAGCCGATGTGATGAATACTTATTTCGGACATGCCGATATTCCCATTGGACTGGAACGCAGTGGTATTGCCAATCCCCAAGTGTGGATTGACTATTCGGGTTTGCCCCAATACCGCAAGGCTGACGGTTCGCTGATGTTTGAACGTTCAATCGCGGACTACAGCACGGTTCCCGACGGGTGGAAGCTGTATCGCAAGTTGTTGGCGGAGCAGCCTGACCATTCGGTGAGAATTGTGTCGGTAGGTTTTGTTACGTCTTTGGCACAGTTGTTGGAGTCGGAAGGCGATGAGTATTCACCTTTGAACGGCGTAGAGCTGGTGCGGAAGAAAGTGAGATGCGCCTATGTGATGGGCGGTGTGTTTGGTGAATCGGTGGAGCCTGATTTTAATTTTACGCAAGCGATAGATTACAGTCTTACGTTCTTCCGCCTTTGGCCTAAGGATGTGGATATGGTGTTGTCGCCGGGTGAGGTGGGCGATGCAATAGAATACACCCCTGAGCTGGTGATTGACGATATTTCGTGGACAGATATTCACCCCATCAAGCAGGTGTATATGCGGTGCAACTGCAACACAGGACAGAAGATGTGGGATCCTATGGCTGTGATACATGCCGTTATGGGTGATGAACTTTTCAACCTTTCTGAGAGGGGTGAGGTGCGTCTTACTCCCAATGGCGAGACGATTTTCACAGCCAATTCCCAGGGCAACTGCCGTTATCAGCTGCCAGGCGACAGTGTGTGGAATGTCAATATGCTGTGGCGTATCAGAAAATCTGTTATGATGCTTTAGCCCTTAACATGGGCTGGCGGAGTGCCTCAGGAATGACTATTCCTTGTCAAGGCCGCACATCTTTTCAAATTCTTTGCGAAGACCGCGGCCTTGTGTCATTTGTTGTGCCACGAACTCGCCGCGGTTGGCTTCCACGGGTTCCCATCCGTCGGAGGTCAGGGCGAAGTCCCAACCAATGTAGACCATGGATGGGAGGTTCTTGGCCATGTCTACGGAGAGTATCATCAGTTCATCCCAACGGGGGATGGACTGTCCTTTGAAAGGCACATGGCTGTCGGGGTGGGAGGGATGGCGCTGACCGTGTTCGTCATAGCCGTTGGTGAATATGACACCCGTTGTGTCGTCGATGGAGGCGAATAGTCCGCCTTGTGCTCCGTTGTCGACAAAGCTGTCTTTGCGCCCTGTGCGGATGAAGGAGGTGAAATGGCGTATTGTTCCGTTTCGGTGGAAGGTGTTGATGCGGATGGTGTTGACTGAGTCGGGGTTCCATTGCGCCAACCGCTCGTCTTGCACGATGCGTTGCTCGATTATCCAGTCGGTCTGTTGCTTGCCTTGGTGATGTAAAAGGGACTCAAGGGTGTGTCTGCATTCGGTCTCATTGTTGGAGACGAGCAGTCTCACTCCTCGTCCACCACATAAGTTGGTGGGTTTGGCTACCAACTCATGGATGTCTATGCCGCTGTTCAAGATGGTTTCCACTGTTTCTATAGAGGAAAGATGCCACACTTTGCGGTGATAGTATTGTCTCAGATGTTGGTGTGTGAGCCATTTGTTCTGTATGATGCGTTCCCCTTTGCGGCTGTTCACTCGGCGGCAAATCCTGTCGCGCACGGCATCGGTGAGGTATCCTCGCCGTTCCGTCTCGCCAAGGGTGGCAAAACCGTAGAGATCGTACTCCTCGTAGAAGGTGCCGTGGAGCAGCGTCTCGTGGCATTTGTCCACGTTGCCTTTGGCCAGTTGCATATAGTGGCGGTATTTGCCGGGTAGCAGGGTCTTGTATAGTAATATATAGGGGTGCATAGGCTGATTGTTTTCTGGTGCAAAGATACGATGATTTTTGTGATTAAATATTTTTTAGTAACTTTGTAGATTGTATAAATCATTGGTTCAGCCGATGAAGCATTGAAATGCAACAGATTAGTATGAAGAAGATAGAAATAATCAACGGACCCAATCTCAACCTCACGGGCATACGTCAGCCCGAGATTTATGGTTCGGTCACCATGGAACAGATGGTAACTGACCTCCGTGAGCGTTTTCCGCAGGTGGAAATAGGCTATTACCAAAGCAATGTGGAGGGAGAGATTATCAACCGGCTGCATGAAGTGGGGTTCACTGCTGACGGCATAGTTCTTAATGCTGGAGGCTACAGCCACACCAGTGTGGCCATTCACGATGCCATAGCCGCCATCACCACGCCGGTAATAGAGGTACATATCAGCAATATCTTCGCCCGTGAGGAATACCGTCGCCACTCTTTGCTTAGCGATGTGTGTAAAGGGGTTATCTGTGGTCTTGGATTGGAGGGCTACCGCTTTGCTGTTGAGGCTCTTCTCGGCAAGTAGACTTTCTTTTCTCACTTTTTTTTCAAAAGGCGTGTAAGATTTGGCACCCTTTTGCGACTACAAGGCATGAACAGTGAAACAAAACAATTCGAATCTGACTATCTGCCTTTGCAGCCTGCCATGCAACGCATGGCCGAAAGTCTTCTTCACGACGAGCAAGAAGCAGCCGACGTGGTGCAGGATTGTTTTGTCTCCCTTTGGAACGATCGTCGCAAACTGCGCCAAGTGACCAATCGCGAAGCGTGGTGTATTATGCTGGTAAAGAGGCGTTGCATAGATGCGTTGCGCCGCCGCCGACCCACTGTCGATATTGATTCGGTGATGAATTTGGCCGACGAACCGGTTGAGGACGACCACCGTCTGACTTTGGCTCTCCGTTTTATAGACCGTCTTCCTGAACGGCAGGCACAGGCTGTGCGTCTGCGCCATTTCGACAATGCCGACACCCAGACCATTGCACGCACCATGAATATTAATGAAGGGAATGTCTATACCATTCTCTCACGAGCATATAGTTCACTGAAACAAATGATTCTGGATTATGAAAAAGAATAACGACACACCTACGCTTGAGCAGCTCCTTGCATCGGTAGAGCATGCGGGACGCGATGCCCGTCGCCAGCAGCAGCTGTCGGAGATGATAGAGCATATGGCCGCCGAGGAGGCTTCGAAACGCCATCGTAGTGTCCGACTCTGGACAGTTCGCTTTGCCGCAGCAGCCACGGTCACGCTATTTGTAGTAACCTCGGTATGGAAATTGGCCAATCCTACGTCCTCCACAGGGATGCAGGTGGCGCAGGCTCCGGTTGACCGTATTCCGAAGTTGCCGATGCCTACGATGGTGCCTTTGCAGCAGGCGGCAAAAGCTTCTGACAAGCCGTTGAATATTCCCGTTCGCAAGATACGGGCAATGGCTGCGATGTCCGTGGCAGAAGAACAGCCTATTGAGGTAGAAGTGGCAGCGGTGGAGCCAGTGCCGGATTTCCCTGTCATGGAGGAGGCCATTGCCGAAGCAGTCGTGCAGGAAGAACCCTTGCCGATTGTTGAGGAGGAAGAACCAGCCGTTACCAACATGGAGCCTGCAGCCATGGCACAATCCTCACCTACACAAAAGCCTAAGCAGGAGCGCCGAGGTTTCTTCAGCCTGTTCCGTGCCGAACCCAGCCTGATGGACGGCACTATGTTAGCCTTTAATATCTTATAACCCGATAATAATTACATAGCATGAAACACATAGCAATCATTCTCATCCTCCTTGGTATGACGTTCGGAGGGCAAGCCCAACAGAGCGACACCCTCACCGACACCTGCCAGTCGCGTCAGGCAGAGGTCTCCCTAACCCTTGGCATCTCGGCCGGTGCCTCGTTGCACTTTGGCAACAGACTCTCGCCATACTACAGCAAATATGGCTTCTCGCTGCAGCTTCCGCTCTTGGTGCGCTGGAACATGTCCCCCCACTGGCAGCTCAATACAGGTCTGCGCTACGATTTCACCTGGAATCCGCTCTACTACAACGTCCAGTTCTCTGGCACCAGGGATGACGGCGACACCCGTGGACTGCAGTTTATGCAAACGCCCACCACCACTACCCAGAAGGCATATACCTACATCAGCCACTTAGGCATCCCCCTCGAGTTGAAGTGGTACCCCGTGGCGCAGAACAAAAAGGCGCTGAGCCTCTCGCTCGACCTCTTCGCCGGATATGCGGTGACGCGCTACATTGACATCAGCAACAAACCATCGCCGAGCATCCACGATAATAATGCCAGTCACGACATCCTCCATTCTTCCGCCATCCAGCCTTGGAAAGTCGAGGTAGGCTTCACCCTCTCCACCGACCTTATCGGCCTGACACACGGGGTGCGACTCTTCACCAACCTGCTGCCCACCTACAAGGACCCCACCACGGGCGAAAAAATCTACACCTCGGGCATCACCCTGTTCCTTTGATGAAGCTATTATAAATCACCTTGGAAAGGTGTGACTATTAATAACACCGTACAAGCCGTAGGTGCAGTGCGGTGACTTAAAAAAACAAGTGCGTCCCGAAGGGACGCGACAATGAAAAAAAAGATTCCACTATAATAAAACAAGTAACTAACATTCAAAACCAATCCCATAATGAAAAAACATCCTACCCACAGAAACCTATCGACATTCTCTGCCCTGCTTTTCTTTGCGGCTATGACCTTCGTGGGCGCGACCACCGCCCACGCACAGGATACTGTCAATCCCCTCATCTCCACCACAGGACCCAATGTGCTTGGCTCCGGCCACATTCAGTGGAACACCGCCCTGAAGTGGGACCATTTTAAGACCGTCTTCAAAGAAGACATCTATGGAGCCAACACCGACCTCCGCTTTGGCATAGGCAGTCGGGCAGAGCTCACGCTGGGCGTTAAGGCATACCATGACGACTACAATTCTTATCCGGGTAATTCTTATGTTTACAATTCCTATCAGGATAATATCATCGGCACTGTAATAGACGACAGGTATCTCTTCGACAACAATACAGGCATCGCACCCTCGGTGGGTGCCCGGCTGCTGCTCTATGAGGGCAAGGCCTGGCTACCCAAAGTATCTTTCTACACCTCCGTGGCGCTGGCCACTATTACCGGTCGCCAATGGACTGCCGACGAGACGCTTGTCCAGCCCACTATCGGGCTGAGTTTCCGCAATAACCTGGGTAAAGGTTGGATGTTGGACTATACTCTTGATTTCTCTTGGAACAGGCATTTTCCGCGTCAAGACTATTACCCGGCAAGCCTTTCCGTCTTTGCCCGCTGGTTAGCCACCGACCGCCTGCTGCTCAGTGCCGGCTTCAGCACACCTGGCTGGGCGGAAATCTTCAAGGGAGTCTTTGAATTGCGCTATCTTGCCACACCCAATCTGCATCTGACGTTGCAGGGCGGTTTGTCGGGCGGCTCCGGGATGGGATTCGATAGGTCTACATTCGAGACAAATCTCCTTGCAGGCGTCAGCTGGATGCTGAAATAGCCACTGCCTCATTGCCGAAATATTTTAATATATCTGTAACTCCGTTTTTAACATATATCATTCAACCAAGAGGGGTCGTCAAAGGGGTCTAATCACCGAGGTTCCTTCGACGACCCTTCAACGACTCTTCAGGTAGTCCGTTGCCTGACGCTGGACAGATGTTTTTGAGGTGTGGAAGTGGAACCGTTTTTAACAAAAAAAGCTTTTTTAGTCGGTAATTGGGATTTTATTTGTATCTTTGCAGATTATTTGCAACGAATTCATCATTGCATCAGTTTAACACATAGTTTAATCAATAAAAAAGTCATGAAAAAAACAAGATTCGTTATTTTGGCTGTTTTGTTTGTTTTTGCCTGCAACAGCGCGAATGCCCAGTTCCTTAATCTTGCCAACAACAACCAGCGTGTTACTTTTGGTTTCCAGCTTGGCGAGGCTGGTTTGCAAACCGACTATCAAGACTTTGGCTGGGGTCTCAGCGCGTCGATATGTGGTGTGTATATTGATTTCCTTCTTTCCCCGCCGCAGCATAAGAACGACCATCATGTCAACAACACCCTTTGGCAGGACGATGAGGCTTTCACCATCAATGTAGGCTACCAGATTCCCATTCTCCCTTGGTTGCGCATAGCTCCTATTATTGGTTATTGCCAAACAAACTACGGTATCACCGATATGAGCACTGTGAACATCCATGTCAATGAGGGCTCACATCGCGGTAGCATCTATCACGACTACTATCCGCAGAAACGTTTCCATGAGTTCAACTATGGTGGCGGTCTCTTCCTCCAGCCTTTCAAGTATGTCGAGATATATGGTGTGTACACCGTGCGTTCTGTTTATGGTGGTATCAGTCTGAATCTGACAGCTCTGGCTGACAAAAAGTAGACAGAATATCAGCCGGAATACCTTTTGACAACCTCCAATAATTACATTGCTATGCAATGAGAATTCATGGTAATGCTCTTTTTAAAACATGAATTATCATTAATTGTCATGAATTTATAGTCATTACACGGTAATTCATGTTAAAATATCCAGTAATAATTATCATGAATGCCCCTTTCGGGGGGCAATATTTAGAGATTACCTGCTTCAGCCCCGCCGTCCCAGCGGGGCTTTTTATTATCCGCAAGGCTTTCCCTTTTTGGTGTATCTCATTTTTTGTCAATTCGAAAAAAAGTTGTATCTTTGCAACGTCAAACACCCCGAAGCCCGCAAGGGTAAGGGGTGGGCGACAAAAAAACGATGGATATGCAACAGGAAGAAGTAGTCGAACGTATTAAGGCATTTGCCCAGCGAGTGCTGCCGGAAGGCAGTTCGCTATGGCTGTATGGCTCACGGGCACGGGGCGACGCACATCCCGATAGCGACTATGACCTTCTTCTGCTGCTTAACACCGAGCGTATTACCGACGAGGATTATGAGCATTATGTTTACGACCTATTCTTAGAAGGGTTAGACTGGGGGGCTGAAATAAACACCCACGCCTATCCCCGCCACCGATGGGAGTCGTGGACATTCTCTCCTTTTTACAAGAATGTAGAACGAGACAAAATAGTTTTGAAATGAGTTTATCCGACGAAGAACGCGACATTGTTGTACGCATAGAGATAGAGAAAACTATATCAAGACAGGTGCGCTGCCTAATTCTTTCGGAACGTTATATTCTCAATTAGAGTCGATGCGTGAAGAAAGTGAGTATAATTGTACCTATGATGTAGATCCGGATGACCTAAAACAGCGGATTGCACCAGCCAAACAGATGATTGATACCATCGAACAACTAATCAAGTCGTCTCAGCGGTAGACCAACTGTTTTCCGTATTACCACAATTAGAGCAATGAATTGAGCGCGAAGCAGCCAAATGCCTCCTGCAACAATTCATACGTTTAGCATTATTTTTTTGCCAATTCAAATAATCTTTGTAATTTTGCAAACGAATTGTAGTAAAAAAATGAACGGGCAGATATACGAACAAATAAGTGAATACTTTGCCACCCAGCCAGTGCTGAAGGCGTGGGTATTTGGCTCTTTTGCCCGTGGCGAGGAGCGTGAAGATAGCGACATCGACTTGATTGTGCGGTTTGACCGTGAGAATGCGAAAGTAGGGCTATTCAAGTATGCTGCCATTGTTCTCGACTTAGAGAAATTGCTCAACCGTCAAGTGGATTTGGTAGAAGAGGGTGCCCTGCTACCTTTTGCCGAACGCACTGCCAACAAAGATAAGAAACTGATATATGAGAGTTGCCTTACACGTCATTCTGTATAACAGTCCGTGTACGATTCGTGGTAATCTATGTTTTTTCAGAGGAAAAATGCAATAATCGTCCCGTTGAGAAGGATAATGCCTTGTGCGGACTCCTTGTATTCAACGAGGCGAATAGTGGAAATATCTTGATTGCCTTTGCCCCCAATACAGGCAAAGGCAAACTTTTTTGTATAGTTTGGAAAAAAGTTGTAATTTTGCACCGTCAAACGCCCCGAAGCCCGCAAGGGTAAGGGGTGGGCGGCAGGACATATAAGAAAGACGTTGTAACGGCGTTTTATCTGCGGCTGATAGGAATCTCGCAAGTTCACTGGTTACCGCAATAACGCAATGTTCTACGTCCATGGTTGGCATATAGTAGTCTTACTATATCCATAACGCGTGGGCTTCGGCATTGCTTATTCTAGACTAAAGGGCAATGCGAAGGCCTAACAGAGCGGGATAAGCAAAGTAGCAGATTCCCGCGCTTCTTTTTTATGTAGTCATTACTATAATACATGAATCTGTAATGGAAACAAATAAATAACTCACTTATATGGATATAAGAACGGAAATACCTGCCCCTATAGTAAATAATAAAGCATATGAGAGCCTTTTGGATAAGATGTATATCACAAATGTCGAAAAGCGCCTGAGAGAATTGAACTCCCCTTCCGACAATGATAGGAAACGATGGGTATGGGAGTTGATACAAAATGCAAAAGATACGATTGCAAAAGAACCTAACAGAAACAGCATAGATATTAGAATCGAGGTTGAGGGTGATATTGTACGTTTCCGACATAATGGCGCACCGTTCACCGCAGAATCACTATTTGGTCTGCTTTACAAATACAGTGAAGATAAGGAGAATCAGGAGAGTACAGGAAGATTTGGTACAGGTTTCCTCACTACTCATTGCCTGTCAAAAGTTGTTAACATTGAAAGCAACCAGTATTTAGATGATGAGCATACGCAGTTATGCGGATTCTCTGTAACAATGTATCGTGATGGACTGGTTGCGGATGAACTATTAGAAGGCTTAGAGAAAATGAAAAAATCTCAGGTCTATTATAAGGAAACCTTTAAGTGGACTACATTTACATATCATGTTTTATCAGAGTCTGGCAGACAGGCCATTAAATTAGGGATAGAGAATTTTCATGAAAACATAGCTCAAACAATGCTTTTCTGTAAAGAACTATCTAGTGTGGTTCTTAATTACAATGGTAGGGTTACAACTATTGAGAGAAGGCCAACAATTGTTTTAGCGGATGAAATCAATCTTTCGGAATTTGTCATTTCTGGAGAGAAAATATTATCTCGTCGATTTATACACATGTCGTATTCGGGCTATGATGAAGAACTTTCCAAGCGTTATAAGGCAACAAGAAACATACGCTTAGATGTGGCAGTAGAAGTTGATTCTGAGAATAATATGGTCAGCATTGAGGGTAAGACTTCTTTCTTCTGCGTAATGCCACTTGTTGGCATTGAGAGACAGCTTAATGAGCCCCTCATCATTAATAGTCCTGATTTTGAACCAGACCAAGAACGTCAATCACTTCTACTCTCTGGTCTTACAAAGAATGAAGAAAAAAATGTTATTACTGAAACAGGTATAAATCAGAAAATATACGAACAGGTTTTCCCATTGTACCATAAGATAGTCAATTTCTTGGCCAACAATCATTATGGAAAAATGTACTTTCTGGCAATTGGCCTTGACAAAGCAAAGGCTCACGAAAAGCTTGATAAGGACTGGTATGAGCAGAATATAATCAGCAAGTATAGGGAAATTCTTATTCAGTATCCCATAGCTGAGTCACAAGATGGATCTGGATTCAAAAAACTAATAGAATGTATTATTCTAAAGGAGCCAGTTAAAGAAAATGAAGATAAACTCTATTCTATAATGCAATCGCTATATCCATCATTTTTGGTAAAAAACAATCATGAATGGGCAAAATATATTTGGAATGAAGGATTGTCTGTATGGAATACTAATACACTTTGTGCAGTTGTTGCGACAATAGCCAATTGGAATAAATTGGTACTATTTAATAATAGTTTGCCTAATTGGTATAACGAATTCCTAGAACATATTCTAGGGTATAACGAGTTATTGCTTAAAGAATATGCTCTTTTACCGAACATGAATGGTGATTTATTGAAAAGGGGCACGGATGATTTCAAACAAGGCGAACACGTTAATTCATTTGTTATTGAACTTTTAGGAAAGTTGGGTAAGGATGTTAAGCCCAATTTACTACATGAAGATATTACAGTGGTATCACTTGAATCAAAATATAATTCTCAAAGCTATAGCGCAGAAATAAACAGATTGGCAAAGACAATAATAGAAGATACAAACACGCCGGATAAACTTACCAAATTACTACCATTAATCTCTACAGTACCAGATGATATTGGACGGTATAGACAGGAGTTCTTGAATCAACGAAAAGACTTCTTTAGAATATGTAATGAACTATTTGGTAATGATCTTGGTAGTTCTTTGCAGACTTGCGACAACAATCTGCTAGAAAGCGCATGGAAGGATACTGACGAATGGTTTGTAAAGGTAGTTCTAGGGACTCTAGGGGTAGTAGGAACATTAGACAACCTTAGTAGTTACGCAAACCTTCCTAAAGGAACAGAAGCCAAATGGCTAAATTCTGCTTTGAAATCATTGAAGGTAACAACTGAAATGTTAAATACCTATCGTGTTTTACCAAATCAGGAAGGAACTTTTTGTTTCCAAAAGGATATGTTTGAGGATTCAGGTGTTCCAGAGGAATTAAAAGATGATATTTTTAAAACAATAGATATAAATTACAGAAGTGTCCTTCTCCATAAAGATATTGATGCAGTCAGTTTTGCCATAGTACAGAAAAAGACTATTTCAAATTTTGCTTCTGAATTAAATGATAAGTTTTCTAAACTAAATAATCCTTCTATAGGTAATTATTTTAGAGGAGCATATCACTACTTCCCCCAAGTTAAACTAGATAAGATAGCATTGTATTTATTAAGCCTATTCCCGAATGATTTTTCTTCGGAATTGTATAAATATCAATTCATTTTATTTCGAGTATCTTTGTCATTCCTAGCGGAGAAAAATTTCTCATATAAAGGAATAGGCTACAACAATGAAGATTTATGGCATATCACTAATGAATATGTAGTAAGCCAGATTTGTGAAAGAATCACCGAGTTACAATCAATAGAAAAAACTGATAATGCCTTAGGAAATCCTGGCGAAGCATCCGTTATGGAGACGTTGAATTCTTTCTATTCATTTCTGTCATATAAAAACATTCCATATGTTGCTTCGTGTATCTTCCCAAATCAAAATGGGCAATTCAGATTTTTTTGCAGTTTGAAACGAGAGGAAGGGGAAATTGGGGATAGAATAAAAAATATCATTAGTGAATTGACATCTCCCGAATATGAGTTTCGAGAAATATTGATGGACAAGCGTTGCTCAATCCAACCACCAGCATCATTAGGAGTTAAGGACGCATATAGTTTGATTGATGATAAAGTATATGAGAACTATCAAAATCAAACAATGTGGGAAAACGAAAGATACATTGACGCAGTACATCAGTTGATAGAGGTATGGCAAGATGAATCTGGCGGACAGTTCAATATTTCCAACTTTCCCAAAACTAAACCCAAAGAAGATACGATTGTTCTCAACGTTGTGTGGAAGAAAGAAAGACGGCAGCTTCTAATGGGCGTAAGTAGTAAACTGACGGATGAACAGTTGAAGCTACTCATGGAAAGCGATGGGCAGTTAAGCACTTTGACAACCCGTGTAAAAGATTTAGAAGATGAGAATGAAATACTACGGAGTCAACTAGCAGCAATGGGGCTTCCGCCAATTGGCAACTCCAAGGATGAGTATGCAGATGACTTTAATGTTGACAAACGTAGTGACATAATTGTTCCAGTTGAGATAGATGCAATAACTGAGGATGGAGGTCATAGAACAATAACTGTTGCAGAGCCTCAGTATGCAGGTCTTTCGGTAGAAGAAATGCGTGATTATCTTATTCAGGCCAAGACTGATGTGAAGTTGTATCTCCAAGAGAAAGGCTATAAGTTTACTCATGGAATATGCGAAAATGCATGGTGTAACATTTATGGAGTCTATAGCCCAGAGGGAAAAGAAGTGCCTATTGTCGTTCATAGTTATAAGTCTCGTAGAAGGGCATTTTCTCTTAATACTTCTGATTGGGAACAATTGTCAAAGGAGAACTCGATGTTATGGGTTGTAACAAATGATGGTCCTCAATGTGTTCCCTTCTATGCATTGCCTCATGACGCAAATACTATTGCGATTACATTTAGTCCAGAAAACTTGCAGTATAAGGGCAGATGTGTTGCTTTAGCAGAAACATTGCGATACTTTAAGGGGCTTCATTTCAACTTTGGCACAGCTATCTCTCAAAACGGGGTTCCATTGCCGTTCAACAATCCCGAGCAAGAGTTGAAACAGTCCTTGAAGAGTACGATAGATTTGTATGACCTACCTGCTCAAATTGCTCCTGCCGTATTAACAACAGATAGTCAAGAATTATTATTATAGTAAGATGAGAATTGGAAGAAAAAGACATTGGCAGTTTCTTGAAGATGAGCTAAAGGCTGAAACGGAAGAGTTTAATAAGAAATTCTTATCTAAAGCTATTGCTCTTCTTGTGGAATCTGAGGAAATGTTTGTAGGACAGTTTCTAAAGTTTCGTGATGGTGAGATGATAGTGAAGTTTCCCAATACACGATCGCTTCCTAGAAGAGGTGAATATCTGATGTGTATGGTACTTCCAGACGAATTAAGGGACTACCACAACTGGGGGGATATGACTTACAGGGATCTTTATAAGGTTAGATATTATGCTACTGAGGCAGTGTGTATATGGCACTCTCCAGCGGAGGACAAAAGGTTTTCTTTAGTTGGCTTTAATAATGTTAATATGGATTTCGCCTCAGCGATTGAAAGTGCACCAGGGATTATTTTGACTTTTGCACCCCAATGGCCTCCTATTGATTACATAATGAATTTACAGAAAATTGTAAACGACCAATTGAGTTCCGGGGTCTCTGAAGTGCTTGACTCTGATTATCAAGAGAAGAAATGGGAGCCATATTTGATTAAGCAAGATAATGTTGCGGATTTTGTATACACACAGCTCAATTTGACAGATACAATGATTTTGCAAGGTCCCCCAGGAACAGGAAAAACCTACATGATTTCAGAACTCTGCTCAAAACTATGTGCAGAAGGTAAATCTGTTATGGTTACTGCTTTAACTAATAGGGCCTTGATGGAAATAGCAGAAAAACCACAACTGCAATTGCTTCTTGAGGAAGGCAAAATCTATAAGACCAATATTACAAAAGACGAATACCAAGAGTTAAAAAAGCTTCAACCAATAAAAGAATTGACCCCAATCAAATCAGCTCTCGTACTCTCCACATATTACATTACTAGTGGTTTTGCTGCAGGACTTTCGATTGAGAAACCATTTGATTACATAATAATGGATGAAGCGAGTCAAGCACTACTGGCAATGTTTGCGGCAAGCAGAAAGATGGGAAAGAGGAATTTATGGGTGGGAGATATTAAACAATTGTCCCCTATTGTGTCGTTGAATGGAGATAGGGTTAAGGTTTGTGACTATGGATATATGATTAGTGGCCTTCAAGTATTGTCAGACAATAGCTCCTGGCCGATATACCAACTAACAAATACCTATAGGTTTGGTCAGCGCTCTGCTGATTATACGGGCCTTTTCTATGATGGGACTTTGGTTTCTAGGAATTCAAAAAGCATTAGATTGTTGCCGTCGTTAAATAAGATACTCAATAAAGATGGAGGACCAACACTTGTTTTGACGGATATGGGTGCAAGTGACATGACGCCCAAATTTGCAATCTTTCTTGCTGCATACATTGTAGGGTCTATATTAACAGATGACATAAATAAGAATATTTCAGTTCTCACTTGTTTTAGAAAAACAACTAGAGAGCTTCAGAAAGCAATAAACAGAGCTATTCCGGTACAAGCCAATGTACGCGTTGACACAGTCGCAAGAATTCAAGGTCTGACTACGGATATTACTCTTTTCTTTGTGCCAAACACTTCGTATATTCGTACGTTGGAACCGCATTTGTTCAATGTAGCAACAAGCCGTGCAAAAGAACATACTATAATAATTGCAGATAAAAATGTTTTGGAATACCCAATATTGAACCCTCAAGTAAGGGCGTTTTTGGAGAAACTGAAACTTGAACAGTCTGTATATATTCCGTTTGCAAAGCAGGATGGAGGTCTGCTGTCGGGGAATATGTTGATAAATGATTAATTCCAGTTCGCTGATACAGAATAGAAACTAATATTTTGGATTATGTGTTTTTCAGCAAAAAGTAGTGGTTTTGCTACGGATTTGCAAAAAAAATAGAGGGTTGCAATAAGGCTGGTTCATGATGACTGAAGATTATTGTGGTTCAATATTGAAATCCACAAAAGTTGCCACATCCGTGGAATCAAATCCACAAATGTTTAAATTTTTGTGGATTCTGTTTTTCGCGCATGCCAATAAAGATTTAGTGCTTATTAAAAATGTCCCCGATGGGGACGGCAGAACACAGGCAGGGGCGTAAACCCCTGTACAAATGGTTGTCATTAAACGGAACCCCGAAGGGGTGACACACTATGCATTGTTGGCGTTGTGTCGCCCCTTCGGGGCTTTATTTTGTCGTATCAGTGAACGGGGGTTGCACCCCTGTCTGTAATCTGACAATCCTTCGGTCTTTCCGACTGCAGAGATGTTGTATGTTAGGGCGGGTTTGCAATTTGCGACTCGGTATATGTTGCACCATGAAAAGTGGACACATGTTCATAAAAATGTAATCAGTGAACGGGTTTTCGTTCATTTTTTTGTAGTTAATACGTGATTATTCGTTCATTTTTTTGTATATTTGCATTGTGAAATATTATAAGAAAGATGTATAGGAGTGTTGTAAATCAATTGATTGAATGGAAAGAATCGGATGAGAGGAAGCCGCTTATTGTGCTTGGGGCTCGACAGGTTGGCAAAACATATAGTCTGCTTGACTTCGGGAAACAGCACTATAAGTATGTTGCATATATCAACTGTGATGAAAACGAGCAGGCCAAGAATCTCTTTGTGCAGGACTACAACATGGAGAGGGTTCTTTTTGCCATTGCTGCCATTGCGGGTGTGCCAGTTGTGCCCGGTGATACGCTAATCATTCTGGACGAAATACAAGAATTACAAAAGGGTTTGGCTTCGTTGAAATATTTTTGTGAGAATGCCCCTGAATATCATGTATGTGTTGCTGGCTCGTTGCTTGGCATCACGCTGCGGCACGGTGAGTCGTTTCCTGTTGGGAAGGTCGATATGATAAGGATGTTCCCCATGTCGTTTACAGAGTTTCTTATTGCGCGAGGGAGGAATCTGGTGGCAGAGCAATTGCAGAAAAAAAACTGGTATATGTTGACAGGTCTGCACCTGACACTCGTTCAAATGCTACGTGAGTACTATTTGGTCGGAGGAATGCCGGAAGTTGTAAAGACATATTTGAAAACAAATGACCCAAATTCGGTAAGAAAAGTTCAAAATAAGATTCTGATTGCGTACCGTAATGACATTGCCAAACATACCACAGATGAGGAGTCGAAACGTATAGGAATAGTGTGGCGTTCTATGCCATCACAGTTGTCGAAGGAAAACAAGAAGTTTATCTATGGAGTTGCCAAGAAAGGTGGCCGGGCAAAGGAGTTTGAGGTGGCAATACAATGGCTCATAGATGCGGGGCTCGTTATTAGAGTGGGTCGAGCGAGCAGTCCAACGATGCCATTGAAAGTGTATGAGGATTTATCAGCCTTCAAACTATATCTACTGGATGTAGGCCTGCTCGGAGCAATGGCAGAAGTTGACCCGGCCACCCTGATTCTTCCTAACGATATGAAAGAAGGTAAGGGCATGTTCACGGAAAATTTTGTCTGTACTCATCTGGCAGCGAGTATTGAGCAGTCCATTTTTTATTATAGCAAGGATAATAGTCCAATGGAGATTGATTTCATGATACAGCATGGAACTAAAATAGTCCCTATCGAAGTAAAGTCAGAAGAAAATCTAAAATCAAAATCGTTGAGTGTGTTCCTCCAACAACATGAGAATATGCACGGTGTCCGCTTCTCGATGAGTCCGTACCGTGAGCAGGAGAGAATGACTAATGTACCCCTTTATGGGGCAGGAGTGTACTTTGCAAATGACTAACAGGGTGGAGGTGCTGGTGTTGTTGTGTCGGGTAGTTCGGTTGTTCCTATCCAGACATGGTG
>DBXQ01000073.1:31779-33107 GCA_002309955.1 Bacteroidales bacterium UBA1208 | reverse complement strand
AAATCCACAAATGTTTAAACTTTTGTGGATTCTGTTTTTTGCGTATGTCCATAAAGATGTAGTGCTTGATAAAAAAGTCCCCGACGGGGACGGCAGAACACAGGCAGGGGTGTAAACCCCTGTACAAATGGTTGTCATAAAACGGAACCCCGAAGGGGTGACACACTATGCATTGTTGGCGTTGTGTCGCCCCTTCGGGGCTTTTGTTTTGTTGCAATAATGAACGGGGGTTGCACCCCCGTCTGTAATCTGACAGTCCTTCGGACTTTCCGACTGCAGGGATGTTGTATGTTAGGGCGGGTTTGCAATTTGCAACCGGGTAGATTTGAAAATAAAAAAAGCGAGATCTGTTGCAGGTCTCGCTTTGTATGGGAGGTGGGCGATTATTGTCTGAGGAGGCTGTCCACGGGCCAGTTCTGATACCATAGCTCGCAGGCGCCGTTGGGGTTCTCTTCGAGGAACACGCCCACGCTGCCGTTTTTAAGAAGGGTCATGGAGGAGTAGACCGAGGGACCATCGAAGAGCAATACAGGGGCTTGCCAAGTGTCGCCTTCGTCGTAGCTGACGAAGATGCTCACGTTGCGGCGTTCCATCGAGTTGGGAATGCTGTGCAGGAGAATGTTGCGGCTGTCGCCACGGTCGGTGGCTGCCAGGCGGAGGATGTCGCCGTTGCAGGCGTTGGTCTTCATGCTCTCCCATCGTCCTTGGGAGCCCCAGCTTTTGCCGCCGTCGGCGGAGTGGTTGAAGCCGCGAGCCCCGCTTTGGCGGACGCTGATAAGTACCCGTCCGTCGGTCAACTCCATCAGTTTGGCCTCGTCTCCGCCGCTGTAGGCGCGGTCGGACACCTGCCAGGTGTGGCCGTTGTCGTCGCTGAAGACCACAAAGTTATCCAGCGTATTGCTGTTGCCCTTGCGGCACATGGCGGCAGCAAACATAATGCGGCCGGCATGCTCTCCACGTGTCAGCCGGAGGCCGTTGCCCGAGCCGAAGAACGAAGCGCGGTAGTTGCGGCAGACCGTATTGGTGGCCTGGCTTCCCCAAAGCTGTGCGGTGATGTTCTCGGGTGTAGACCAAGTCTGCCCACCGTCGGTGCTGCGGCACACGTAGCTGCTGATGGGGTCGGACTCGGACGAGGCGAAGAGGCCGTTCCCACCAACAAACACACATACCACGTCGCCGTTTTCGCACACCACCAAGGCGGCATCGCCGAAGCCGTGCTTGCGGCCTGCCCCTTGGGCAATGGTGACAGGTTCGCTCCAGGTGCGGCCGTTGTCGGTGCTGCGGCGTGACACGATGTCGATATCCTCGGGCAGGTCGGACTCGTTGTA
>DBXQ01000073.1:0-31758 GCA_002309955.1 Bacteroidales bacterium UBA1208 | reverse complement strand
ATGCGCCAGTTGGTGCTGCCGTAGTCGCCGGGACGGAACAGGCATTGCTCATAGTACTTTATGGTGTCTACCACAGGCGGGTCGACAGGGCTCTCAGGCACAGGCTTCGTGCATCCCCAGGCAACCAGCGGAAGGAGAAGCATCAACAGGATTCTCTTCATGTGTTTAATGGGTATTAATCAAAATAGGGTAGGCGATGGGGACGCAATCACTCCTCCTCTTCGGGACGGAAGCGGATGACGTCGATAAGGCGTACGCCGTCCAGCCATACGGCAATGCAGCCCACCACGCCTTCGCTGTCTCCCCAGTCCTCGATAGGCTGGAGGGTGACGTCGTTCACTATCTCGAAATATTCGGGCTCGAAACGGAGGCTCTCGTCCAGTCCGTTCACCTCGTGGAACGAGCTGAGGGTGTCCATCACCCACAGCTTCACGCTCTCCACGTCCTCAAACTCCGACATCTCCACGGCCTGCACCAGCGTGGCGTAGATGTTGGGGGCCACCTCGCGGGCCTCTTTGCTGAGGCGCATATTGCGGCTGCTCAAAGCCAGGCCGTCATCGGCGCGGACAATGGGGCAGGGCACCAGTTCGATGGGGTACTGTATCTGTTCCAACAGATTGCGGATGATGGCAATTTGCTGAAAGTCCTTCTCGCCGAAATAGGCGCGTGTAGGCTGAGCCAGGTCGAAGAGGCGGCGCACCACCACTGCCACACCGCTGAAGTGGCCGGGACGGCGCGGTCCCTCCATCACCTCCTCAAGGGGTCCAAAGTGATACACCGTGTTTACGGGTTCTGGATACATCTCCTCAACTGTTGGAACAAAGGCAATGTCTGCTCCTGCCTCTGCCAGCAGTTTGCAGTCTTGTTCTACCGTGCGGGGATATTTGGCCAAGTCCTCCTTGTTGTTGAATTGTATAGGGTTGACGAATACACTCACCACCACCACATCATTTTCGGCGCGGGCGCGGCGCACAAGCGAAAGGTGGCCTTCGTGGAGTGCTCCCATGGTGGGAACCAGTCCTATGCTTTTATGCTCTTGTTTGGCTTGATTGATGGCTGCGGTCAGGTCAGCCACAGTAGTTATAGTATTCATGATTGTAATTATTTATTGTCGTCTGTTATTTCTTCGTAAGGGGTGAACCCGTCCTCGTCGGTATCGGTGTGGTCATCGTGTTGCAATGAGTCGGATGGCTGGTATTTTGGGCGGCGTTCCAGACGGTTTGGTATTTCCAACAGATAGTTGATGACTGTGAGCAGCAGGCTGAAGAGCAAGGCGTTCCAAAAGCCATTCACATGGAACGAAGGAACCAGACCTGCTGTCAACATGATGATAAAAGCGTTGATGACCAGTAGAAAAAGTCCCATGCTCACTATGGTGAAGGGCAGAGTGAGCACGATAAGTATGGGTCGGATAAAATTGTTGAGCAATGCGATGACTGCTGCCGTCAGGATAGCAGCACCCACAGTGTCAACATGTACCCCAGGCAGTAGGTATGCGGTTAAGAGCGTGGCCAGTGCCATCACGACCACTTGAGCCACAAACCCTAAAGGACCGCTATAGAGGTTTCGATTGTCGCCTATTATTATTTTCATCTGTCAAAAGTATTGAAGCCTATAAATCTATCAGTAAACGGTCGCCTTCAGGAGTGCTTTTGCCGCGACGCATAATCTCTATCTCGCCACCGGCGCAATTAAGCACTGTGCTGGGTTCATCTTCGCCTATTCCACCGTCCACCACAAGATTGACCCGGTGGCCCCAGGTCTCATGTATCAGCTCGGGGTCGGTTAGGTATTCCGTTTCTATCTCTTCATCCACTCGACGGACAGATGTGCCAATCAGTGGGCAACCTATGGCCTCTACCACGGCCTGCAAAATAGTGTTAGCAGGCACACGCACACCAATGGTCTTATTGGGGTTGAGATAGTTGCGTGGAACATTGCTGTTGGCATCCATGATGAATGTATAGGGACCGGGCAGGCAACTTCGTAACAGGCTGAACAGTTCCTTGTCCATAGGACGCACATATTCCGATGCCATGCTTAGCGAGCTGCACAGCATTGAGTATTTGGCTTTCTTCAGTGAAAAACCTTTCAATTGGGCAATGGTTTCCACGGAACGTTTAAACTCCATACTGCATGCAAAGGCATACAGTGTATCAGTAGGCAGCACCACTATGCCACCTTCCCGCAGCAGGTCTGCTACCCGCCGCACCTCCTTGGGATTAGGATTGTCTGTATAGATTTTTGTTATCATTTGAGCGTGCAAAATTACAAACTTTTTTGTATTTATACGGTTTTTATTTATACTAATTCTTCTTCTTTTGCGTTTTTGTATCAATATGAAGAGAATAATTGCATCCATTTTGATGATTTCCTCCTTGGTGGCGGGAGGCTCTGTTTTGGCTCAGAACATAAAGTTTAACGAGTATTTCGACGATGGAACCCTACGGATTAATTACCACCGAATAGGCAATCGTCAGTATGACACTGTGCAAGTTCAATCGCATGAGTGTATACCGAATTGGGCAGGCTCGCTCACGCAGCTTGTTGACCCTTTTGACAACGGTGCTTACCGCATTGTTGTCAAAGATCCTCATAGTGGCTGTGAGCTATACAGCCGTGGCTACAATTCCCTTTTCCAAGAATACCGAGACACCCCACAGGGTGCCGACAGCATAGCTGTGTTTCAGGAAGTGGTGCGTGTGCCTTGGCCTAAACGGCCTGTCAACATCTGTTTCCAGAAGCGTGGTTCGGATCAACTTATGTATACTCAGTTTAGCTATAGGTTTGATCCCGACTCGGCCATGACATTGCTCCGTCGGCAATCATGGTTGCGTTTGGAGACCACTCCCGTTCAATTGCAATATAAAGGCGATCCACACAAGAAGGTAGATGTAGTTATAGTGCCTGAGGGCTATGGGCCTGCCGACAGTCTCAAGATGATCCGTGACATGCATTTATTCTGCAACTATCTGTTGGGTCAGGAACCTTTCCGCAGCCGTGCAGACGACTTCAATGTATGGGGTGTTCCCCTCATGGGCGAGGCATCTGGTATAACCGACCCTGGTAAAGGCATACGGGTCAACAGCCTTGTGGGTTCCAGCTACAACACCTTTGGAGCCGACCGCTATCTGATGACCATGCAACTCTTCAAACTTCATAATGCTATAGGCTCCACACCTTTCGACCATATAATTATTATGGCCAATAGCACTACCTATGGTGGTGGGGCCATCTACAACTTCTACGCCATGAGTTCCCTCAACCAGATGGCATATGTTGTATTGCCACATGAGTTGGGGCACTCTATTGGAGGCCTTGCCGATGAATATGTCGATGAAGATCTCAGCTATGGCGACATCCACCTCCTTGACCAGGAACCCATTGAACCCAATATCACCACGCTGGTTGACTTTGCCTCCAAATGGCAGTCCATGCTCCCTGTGGGCACACCAGTACCCACCCCTCCGGACAATAGTGTCCCCCGCGGAAAGAACGGCCCCTTAGGTGTCTACGAAGGAGCAGGCTATCACAGCAAAGGCATATACCGTCCCACCATGCGCTGCATGATGCGTGACTATGCTCCATTCTGTCCAGTGTGTAGCCACAGGCTCAACCTGATATTCGACCTTTATGTCAAATAACTTTCCAGCCAGTGTTGTAAACAGTGTTAGATGCAAAGAAAAAAATAGTTCGAACAATAATATTCGGCACTGTTTTCCGTTAATATGACTATATGCTTAAAAGGGTATCTTATATCATACTGATCTCTGGAGTGTTGTTGTTGGCTATGATGACCTCGTGCAAAAAGGACGAAACCTATGCCACCGAACTTGCGCAGCTTGAGTTCTCGTGTGACACGATGGCTTTCGACACCGTGTTCACGCAGATGGGTACCACTACACGTCAGTTTAAAGTTTACAACCGTGGCAGTGAGGCTGTGGAGTTCGATGCTGTCACATTGGCTGGTAGTTACAACTCACGCTTTCGTCTCAATGTTGATGGCGATACTTCCATGGTGGCTCGAAACGTAACTGTTGCCGCAGGTGACAGCATTTTCGTCTTCGTGCGTGCCAACATTTGTCCAAATCTTGCCACTGAACCGTTCCTCATCGAGGATGCCATCCTGTTCCAGTCGGAGCATCATTGCCGTCGGTTCCCTCTTACTGCTTACGGAAGGAACGCTGTTTACCATGTGCCCACCGATACTATCCATTTTGCCGACGGCACTCCTGTCATCGACTCCACCTTCGGCAAACCCTACGCATACAGCGTGATTGACTGTGACCATTGGCGGCACGACCTACCACATGTCATTGTAGGCTACGCTGTAGTTGACTCACGGCAAAAACTGCAGTTGCGGGCTGGCGACGAGATATATTTCCATAATGATGCTGTACTATGGGTTTACGATAGTGCCACACTGCATGTTCAAGGTACTCCTGAAAAGCCTGTCCTTTTCACTTCCGTGCGTCAGGATGGACGTTACAAAACCCTTCCTGGCCAATGGGGCTATGTCTGGTTATCGATGGGGAGTAAAGACAATGTGATAGACCATGCACGGATAGAGAATGCCTATATAGGGTTAAGAATAGACAGTTGTGTCAACCACAATCCCACACTCACCATCTCTAACACCCAAGTGACCAACCATGTGGTGGCAGGACTCTTGGGACAGGGTGCCACCATTCTGGCTGACAATCTGCTTGTGGCTAACTGTGGTCAAGCTACTGTGGCCATGCGCTATGGTGGTGATTATCGCCTTAGCCACTGTACCCTTGCAGACTATTGGCGCATGGGTATCCGCACTTTCGGCAGCTTATTCATTACCAATGTTCTTGAATATGGTGGGGTACGCTACCTTTGGCCTATGAATATTCAACTTTCCGACTGTATCGTCTATGGTAGCCGTGCCGAAGGCGAGATGTATGTAGACCTTGACGACCGTGTACCTGTCATGTTGACGATATCCCATAGTTTAGTGAGGGGAGGCGTATGGGATGAGGATCCCAAATTTGTCGATCCTATGGAAGGTGACTATCATCTTGCCGATGACTCGCCTGCCCAGGGAATCGGGTACCAGTATCCCGATTCCTCCGACCCACCGACCCAAGATGGGAGACTGAAAGCTGTCGTCATCAATCACATCCATGCGATATAAGATTGCCGGACGGTTATTAAACGGGTAATGTGTGGGAAATGATTATTAAACAGATATATAACAGAAAATAGAAAAACGGCTTAATGGTTTTGTGTTCGAAATGCCTGAAAAATCAATCATTAAACATTAAACCAAAAGACATATAAAAAGATAACATGTACGAATATATATCCGGAAAACTGACCAACCTTACACCAGCTTCTGCAGTCGTTGACTGCGGAGGCGTCGGTTACTTGCTTGAAATAACCCTCGGCACCTATAGCGCTTTGCAATCTCTTGACCATGTGCAGTTATGGGTGCATGAAGTAATACGCGAAGATGCCCACTTGCTGTATGGATTCTTCACCACCGCTGAGCGGAGCCTTTTCCGGTTGTTGCTTGGTGTCAGCGGAGTGGGAGCCGCTACCGCGCGCATCCTTCTCTCGTCGCTTTCGGTTTCTGAACTGACCCAGGCCATTGCCTCGGGCGATGCCAAGACTGTACAGCGCGTCAAAGGTATTGGATCTAAAACAGCCCAACGCATAGTGCTGGAGCTACAAGACAAGGTGTCTGATTCGGATATTGGTCAGTTGCCTTCCTCGCCCTTTGTTCTGGCAGGGAAAGGTTCTGCCAATAAAGAAGAGGCTTTGAGTGCACTTGTTATGCTTGGATTCCCAAAGGCCGTGGCAGAAAAGGCCGTCGCCCCATTGGACAGCAGTTTGACAGTAGAAGAAACAATAAAAGAAGCTTTGAAAAGAATTTAGAAAAAAAGGAAATAAATATACTTGAAACGCCACGATTGCCTATCATGCTACGGTTTCTCGTCTATTATTAATTTCACGAAAAACTTTTGCAAACTTGAGCATAGAAAACCATAAAAAAGCATTTCGCCTGTTCTCCCAACCATGTTCATCCCATGGGCGGCGGATGGTGGTTATTTTGTTGTTGGCTCTCTTAGCAGGCATGAGTGGTGGAGTGTATGCCCAGACTCCCGATGGAGGAAGGACTGTGGTGGTTGAATACGATGCTCAGAGCGGCTCATATGTCAAAGTGACCCGTGTGGGCGACATGGTCATAGAGAGGCAGTATATGACCTTTCAAGAGTATCAGGACTACCAGATGAATCAGTTGATGCGGCAATATTGGGATGAGCGGTCGGCTGTAACCGACACTGCAGTTGATGACGGTCTTCTGAGCCGTATACCCGGTTTCAGTGAAATTAGCAAGAAAGTCGACGGTCTACTTGCTGTGCCTAATATCAGCATCAATCCTTCGGGTAGTGCAGACCTTACTTTCCAGATTGTCAATAATTATCGTGACGATTACAACATCGATGCCAACCGGCGTAGCGTCACGACCTTCGACTTTGATGAGAACATCCAAGTAAACCTCAACGCCAAAATAGGCGACCTTTTCGACTTCGATGTCAACTGGAATACTCAGGCCACCTTCGATTTCGAGAACAAGATAAAGTTAAAATATGAAGGCAAAGAAGATGATATACTCCAGCTTTTCGAAGCCGCCAACATCTCATTCCCCCTTAATACAACCCTCATCCATGGCAGTCAAGAACTCTTTGGGGTGCACACCAAACTCAAGTTCGGCAAATTGACCGTTGACGCTGTCGTTTCGCAGAAAGAGACAAGCACCGAAAATATGCGTGTGCAGGGAGGCGCCTCGACTCAGGAATTCCAAATCCGAGCCGATGAATACGAAGAAAATCGACACTACTTCATCTCCCAGTACTTTTATGAGAACTACAACAAAGCCATGTCCACACTTCCCACACCCAATACCAATATCAAGATAATCCGCATGGAGGTGTGGCGTACCAATGTAGGTGCTGCCGTAACCAACAACCGAAATATACTTGCCCTTACTGACTTGGGCGAAAACAATCCTTCCAACGGTCGGCTGATGGGTGGCCGCTCAGAACGCCCTACCAACCATAGCAACAACATCTTCGAAGTGCTCAACCGTGGCTCCATACGCAGTGTGGACAACATCACTTCCTATATGCAAGGGGCTGGATTCACCGCGGGGACTGACTACGAGAAAGTAGAAAGTGCCAGACTGCTCAACAGCAATGAATACACGTACAATGCTCAGCTCGGATTCATCACCCTTAGCCAACCACTCAGTGCCGATCAAGTGCTGGCTGTGGCTTTCCAATATCAGGTAATCGGTGATACCACAGTCTATCAAGTCGGAGAACTTACCACCGATGGAGTAAACGACCCCAACACACTTGTGGTCAAGCTACTCAAAGGAACAGGTGTCAATACCCGAAGCCCCCTGTGGCGGCTCATGATGAAAAATGTATACTTCCTGCGCAGTACTCAGATAGGCCGCGAAAACTTCCGACTCAACATACTCTACGAAAGCCGCGAGGGAGGTGTAGGTATAGGCTACTTCACCTCTGGTCCCAAAGAGGGAATTCCCCTTATCGAACTCTTCGGGCTTGACCGCATGGATGCCTCGCAGAATTATTACTATGCCGATGGAGTTTTCGACTGGTTCGATAGCGCAGCTTTCAAAGGCGGCATAATCCAAGCCAGCACGGGTCGTATATTCTTCCCATATGTTGAACCCTTCGGGCGAGATTTACGTGAGCTAATAGGCGACGACGAGTTTTCGCAGGAATATTGCTTCGATTCGCTTTACACAATGACGCGCACTTTGGCGCAACAATATGCCGACAAGAACAAATTCTATATTGAAGGCTATTATTCATCGACCGTGAGCGGCGAAATATCGCTTGGCTACAGTGTCTCCCCTGGTTCCGTTACAGTGACTGCAGGCGGAGTGCCGTTGATAGAAAACGTCGACTACACCGTTGACTATACGATGGGAACCGTGCGTATCGTAAATGAAAGTATCCTCAGCAGCGGTACTCCCATCAGCGTAAGCAGCGAAAACAACTCCTTCAGCATGATGACCAAAACCATGGCGGGTGCCCATGTCAACTACGAGCTTCAGCCTGACTTCAATATCGGAGCCACTTTTATGAACCTCTATGAAAAACCACTCACACAGAAAAACAACTTCGGCGAAGAACCTACAAGTAACAGTATCTACGGGTTCGACCTCAACTACCGGCATGAAGCCCCCTTCATCACCAAAATCGTCGACATGCTGCCCGGAATTGACACCAAAGCCCCCTCCAACCTCACACTCACAGCCGAATTCGCCCAATTCCTCCCCGGCTTAGCCTCCACAGGCAGCAAAGAAGGAAGCGTAACCTATATCGACGACTTTGAAGGAGCGGAAAGCAGTATTGACCTCAAAGGAGTTATGTTCTGGCACTTAGCCTCCACCCCTCAAGACTACAAACTTTCGTTACCCCTGTTCCCTGAGTCGGCTCCGGCCACTGGACTGGCCTACGGCTTCAACCGAGCGCGGCTCTCCTGGTATCGAATCGACAACATATTCTACAGTTCAGACTGCCCCCGCAACATTGACGCCGACGATCGGTCGCGACCCTATGCACGCCGCATTTCCGAACAAGAAGTCTTCCCCAACAAACAACTCGCACAAGGTGAATTGACAAATATATACGAACTAAACCTTGCCTACTATCCATCGGAACGGGGTCCCTATAACTACGACGTTCAACCTACAGCCCTCAGTGCGGGACTTCAGGCCGATGGAATGCTGGCACAGCCACGCAGCCGTTGGGGCGGCATAATGCGCCAATTAGACTACACCGACTTCGAGACCCAAAACATCGAAACTATCGAATTCTGGCTCATGGATCCCTTCATCGAAAACCCCAGCCATACGGGAGGAAAACTCTACATAAATTTGGGCGACATTAGTGAAGACATACTCCGTGACGGCCGGAAAAGTTTCGAGAACGGACTACCTACAAGCCCCGATGTGACAGGCGTAGACACCACAATATGGGGACGAGTCCCCAACACCCAACCCATCGTCAACGCCTTCTCAGGTGACGAAGCCTCCCGCAAGTACCAAGACATCGGCTACGACGGACTCAGCAGCACCTATGGTTCCATCGACGAACAACTATTCTTTGCTCACTACATCGAACAGATTGCTCTGCTCCACGGCACAGACTCCCGAGCATATACACTTGCCTCCGCTGATCCCTCCGCTGACGACTTTCACTATTACCGCGGTTCCGACTACGACGAATCAGACGTTAAAATCAACGACCGATACAAATTCTATAATAATCCTGAAGGCAATTCCACGGTCGATGCTGACAACACAGAGAGTTATACTACCGCAGCCTCAATTTACCCCAATGTGGAGGATATCAATCGTGATAACACCCTCAGCGAAGGAGAAAACTACTACCAGTATCTCATAGAATTAGATCCTTCCAAAATGATTGTCGGACAAAACCACATCGTTGACATCCAAGAAGCTTCTAACGTTATGCTACCTAATGGCAGCACAACTACTTGCAAGTGGTATCAGTTTCGTATTCCCATACGCGAGTATGACCAGCTTGTCGGTAAACTCAATGGGTTCCAATCCATTCGCTTTATGCGTATGTTTTTGAACGATTTCGAAGAGCCTATCATACTTCGTTTTGCCACGCTTGAACTGGTTTATGCTACTTGGCGCAAATATACCGAGAATCTTCTGCAGCCAGGAGACTATCCTACAGGCACAGGTGCAGGGACCTCTTTTAGTATTGGTACTGTCAATATCGAAGAAAATGGTAGTCGTTATCCAGTGCCCTATGTGTTGCCTCCCGATATAGAACGAGAAGAATGGTATAGCACTTCATCTGTAGCCATCAAGTTGAACGAGCAGGCTCTTGCACTTGATATCAACGACCTTGCTTCTGGGGATGCTCGCGCCGTATATCGCAGTACACAGTATGACTTACGAAATTATGGCAAGTTGAAAATGTTTGTACATGCTGAAAAGAAAGAACTGTCCAGCCCGATGAACGACGATGACTTAGTGCTTTTTGTACGCTTGGGAAGTGACTATACGAATAACTATTATGAGTATGAGGTGCCTTTGAAGTTTACCGACTGGGGCGTGAGCCGTGATGATCCCTACGCTATATGGCCTCGTGAAAATAATGTGGAAATTGACCTTACTAAGATGGTTGACATCAAGACCAACCGTAATCGATTGATTCGTCATGGTGATTTGGCCTATAGTAGTCAGTTATTGTATAGTGAATATGTGGATGGAAGGAAGTACACTGTTTTGGGCGCTCCAAATTTGGGTAAAGTGAAGGTGATTATGATAGGTGTGCGTAATCCAAAGAAAGAGCATCTTGACGATGGTAACGATATGCTGCCCAAATCATGTATTGTATGGTTGAATGAGTTGCGTCTCACAGATTTCAATAACCGAGGTGGCTGGGCAGCTATGGCTTTAGCTCGGACTAATTTGGCTGACTTGGGCAATCTTTCACTATATGGTTCTTATCGCACGGCTGGGTTTGGAAATCTGGAAGAAAAGCCAACATCATTAGAACTTGTTAATACCCTCCAGTTGCAAAGCACCCTTGACATGGAACTTGGTAAATTCCTACCCGAAGAATGGGGAGTGCGCATTCCCTTCTATCTCGACTACAATAAACAGGTAGGAAGTCCTGAATACAACCCTCTTGACCCTGATGTGCGGTTGAGCGATGACTTGAAGACATATCCTGGCAAAGAAGAACGCGACAGTGTGCGGGCTATCGCTCAGGAGCGCCACACCACAACCAATATCACACTGACTAATATGCGCAAAGATCGTACAGGTAAGTCTGCCCTCAACCCTCATTTCTATGATATTGAGAATTTCACTTTCTCTTATGCTTACAGTCGTGAACGGTCGTCTGATGATGAATTGGATCACTACAACAAAGACCAGCATCGCGGAGGTTTTACCTATGCTTACACTCCCAAAGAACCAGGTCTTTTTGCGCCTTTTGCCAAATCTACCTCGAAGTTTGTAAATGGCAAAAATGGAAAATTTATCAAAGATTTCAACTTATATTACAAACCCAAGAATTTCTCGTTTAGCACTGAAGTGTATCGTGATTATGAAGAGACTTTATTGCGAAAGAAAGGTGCAGCGTTGGTAATCATGAAGCCGACATATTTTAAGCAATTTACTTGGAGGCGTGATTATGGCATGCAGTGGGATATTAGCCGCAGTTTCCATTTGCAATATAATGCGATTGCTAATGCGCGAATTGATGAACCCGTAGGGCGTGTAGATACACGTGAAAGTCGTGATGCCATCCGAAACTCATTGGCACAAGGAGGCACTATGCAGAATTTTCAGCAAACACTTAACGCTACATGGGATTTGCCCATTAGTAAATTGCCATATCTTGATTTCTTGCGCATTCCTGTCAGCTATAGAGCTTCTTATAATTTCATGGGTACCACGCAGGCTTTGGCTGCTCAGGGTTCTACATTGAATGGTTCGGGTCAACTCCAGATTTCGGTATCGGGATCAATGCAGACATTGTACAATCGTTTTACAATTATCAAGAATGCCTATAAACAGAAGACCCCACAGAAGCCCAAGGATCCCAAGAGAATGTCTAAGAAAGAACGAGAGGCAGCAATGAATGACTCCATTGCGCGAGCTAAGAATCCAGACTCAGTGCGTCGTGCAGAAATGATGGAAACACTTAATGAGTTGGGAAATTTCGCTATTCGCATGGCTACAGGACTGAAGAGTTTCTCGGTCCAATATAGTAATAATTTCGGTTCTGTACTGCCTGGCTATATGGGCTCGGTAAGAATATTGGGCATGGATCCAAGAAATGGGTGGATGCCTGGTCCAGCGTTTGTTTGTGGTTATAACGATGGGTTGGTGGAACGTTTACGAGAGAATAGGTTGTTGAGCCGAGACACATTGATGAATAGTGCCCACAGAAATACGTTAACAAAAATGCTTTCAATGCAGGCTACAGTTGAGCCTATTCGCGATTTTCGTATAGAGATCACTGCTTCGCAGAATAATCAATCACGCGAGGAGTATTATTATAAGTTCATGAGTCAACTGGAGGATGTGGATGGACCCTTGAGCTATGTGATGACGGGATCCTATTCCACTACTTGTTGGAGTATGGCAACGGCATTTGTTGATGCAGATGTTTTGTACAAAAGTTTTCTGGCCAACCGTCAGGTGGTTGCTGCACGATTGGCAGCAACAAATGCAGATACTCGTTGCGACATAATGGTGTTGGATACGATGAGTGGCGATTTTTATCCGTTCGGGTATGGCCCGAATCAGCAAACGGTTTTATTGACCAGTTTCTTGGCCACTTATTTGGGAAAAGATGTTGCAGGATATGGTTTTTCACCGTTTATGCGTATGCCGATGCCGAATTGGTCAGTCAATTACAATGGTTTGAACAAGGTCGCGTGGTTGAAAAAATGGTTTAACAATATCTCTATTTCACATCGTTATACTTCTACTTATAGTATCGGAAATTATTACACTGATGCTGTGATTTCGGGTCGAACGGGTTATGATTACGGTAGTGAGTCGGTGCTGAATGGCAGTGATGATTTTTTGGCTCCAGTGAGTATGGAATCAGTGCAGATCAGTGAGCAGTTTAACCCATTGGTCAGGTTGTCAGTGAGCATGACAAATAGTGTGCAACTCAATTTCTCGATGCAGCGCAACCGCACGCTTAGTCTCAGTTTTTCAAACAACCAGTTGACGGAGACAACACGGAGGGGCATCACGTTTGGTGGCGGGTATCGGTTTAAGGATGTGGCTTTTGATGTGAAGGTAGGCGAGAGTGTGCAACATTTGAAGAGCGACATTGTACTTCAGCTTAATTTGACATACAATAGCAATAAGACGAATATCAGGAAGATTAACCAAAATTTCAGTCAGGTGTCGTCAGGCAGTGAGGTGTGGATGGCGGAAGTATCAGCTGAATATGCACTGTCGTCTACGTTGACACTTCGTGCCTTTTTCCAGACGAATATTAATAATCCATATATTCGCAACGCTTACCCCAATTCAACGACAAAGGGTGGCATAACCATTAGATTCAGTTTTTAGATTAGAGATGAAGATAGATCGTTTTAAGAATTATGATGAGGGTGTGCGCGACTTAGTGCTCCGCTTCGAATGTCAGGACACATCGGGTAGTATGTTTTTCGATGTGGCAGAGTTGGAGGTGATTATGGACTATTATTTGGAGGTGTATGATGATGAAGGGTTGGAAGCTGCAGTGGTCTATGGCGAAGGTTTGTATCCTTATAGTGGCGAAATCCGGCTCCGAAGAGCCCATTTGATGAGTATTAGGGGACAGTATGATAGTGCGGTGAGAATTTTGGAAGAATTAGTGCAGGCAGAGCCAGACAATACTGATGTATGTTATGCGTTGGGTGCAGTTTATAGCATGATGGAGAGGGCGGAGGATGCAATTATATGCTATGAGCGTGCAGCGGTTGATGGTTATGAGCTCGATATGGTCTATGGCAATATTGGAGACGAGTACTACAAGCTGGGCAAGAAGGAGAAAGCTGCACTATACTATCGCAAGGCTGTTGATGTGAATCCGGAAGAAGGCCGTTCGGTTTATAATTTGGCTTGTACGGAGTGCGAGTTGGGCAAAGGTGAGGATGTGACGACCTTTTTTAAAATGCTTGTGGACGACCGTCCATATAATAAATGGGCATGGCTTGGATTGGGATTGGTGTATTCGAAGTTGCATTTATGGGAACGTGGTGCAGATGCATACGAGTTCGCTATTGCAATTGACGGAACACTTTTTGATGCATATTTGGGATTGGCAGATTGCTATATGGAATTGGGCGACAACGGCAAGGCAGTGCAGACGTTGCGTGAATCGTTGGAGTACACGGACGACAGGGCGTACGTCTTTTTCTGCATAGGGAACCTGTATAGAGAACTTGGTAATCTGCACACGGCGACGGTTTATTTGCACGATGCGCTAAAGGAAGATCCCAGCTATGGAGATGCATGGCTCGCTTTGGGTCAGTGCAGCCAGCAGTTAGGCTATGGCGAGGAAGCGGCAGGCTATTATCGCCGTGCTATTGATTTGAATCCCGACAGTGACGAAGGTTGGCTTTGTTTGGCAGACCTGTATATTGGTGAGGGATGTTTAGCCGAGGCTGCGGCGCTGATGGAATCTGGTTATGCTGATGCTGTAACACCGTTGCTTTTTGCTTCACGTTTGTGTTATTGCTATTATCGGATGGGGAGGAGAGAACGTCTGGCAGATTTCCTACTCTCGGCTAATATCGATCTGCAGTCGGTTTATTTTCAGGTGTTGGCTGTTTATCCCGATTTAGCGGGGGATACTGCTTTTGTTGAATTCCTGACGGGTCTGGACTGCGATGATGAAAAGAAATTGAACAATAAAAAATGCAATTGATATGATGAAACGTTTATTAGTGATTATTTTGTTGCTGGCAGGTTTGCATACCTGCGTGGCACAAGCACCATCGGGTCGCCAGACGATAGCCGAACAGGTGAGAGGAACCGATAGCACGTCGACAGGTTTTGTGGCGGATGTGCTTATCTGGTACGATGCTCATATGAATTATACCACCGTAGGTTTGCTTATGGCCTTGGAGAGCTCTTTTGTCCCGTTCCCTTCGGAAGTGGTGATCCCTCCTGCTGTTTATGTGGCATCGAATCCCGATTCCCGAAGTGGGATGACACTCTGGCTGATTGTATTGGTAGGTACGCTGGGGGCTCTTATAGGTGCTTATATCAATTATTTTCTCTCACGCTGGTTAGGCCGTCCGATTATCTATGCTTTTGCCGAGAGCAAAGTGGGTCATCTGCTTGGTCTGTCTAAGGAGAAGATGCAGCGTGCTGAAGTCTATTTCAACGAACACGGCAGCATTTCAACACTTGTGGGGCGACTTATCCCTGTGATACGCCAGCTTATTTCTATCCCTGCAGGTCTTTCGAAGATGAATCTTGCCACGTTCTCGCTTTTTACTTTCCTTGGAGCAGGTGTGTGGAATTGCGTGCTTGCTCTGTTGGGATGGTTGGCTTATCATGCGGCGGATCCGTCGGTCATTGAAAAGTATAGTCATCAACTTTCGGTCGGCATTGTGGTGGTATTTGTTGCAGTGGTGGCATTCTTGGTGGTCAAAGCTGTTGTCCGAAAGAGGAAGGAAGGCAAAGAATGAGTCTTGAATACGTTAATGTATGGACGTAAAAGCAACGTAATAACGCTATCGTAATAAAACAGTTCAGACAATGAGTAATGATATAGACCATAAAATAGAGATTGCGAGGCTTTTTATGCGAAAAGACAGACCGTTGCCTAAGCGCGGATGTAGCTGGGCTTTCTTTATCTTTCTCGGTCTGCTTACATTAGGTCTTGTGGTTATGTATTTTTTTTATAAAGGATTTGTTGTTTGATGTATAACGTTGATTCTTTAAATCATTGTAAATGGCAATTCGAAACACTTAATATTAAAAGATGATGGATTTTCCGATTCTCAATACACAGGTGTATGGTCACAGGCTTGTTTATCTTGACAATGCTGCAACTACGCAGAAGCCCCGTCAGGTGATAGAGACGTTGTCCGATTATTATCTTACGCTCAACAGCAATATACATCGTGGTGCTCACTATCTTGCAGCCCAGGCTACAGAACGTTATGAGGGGGTGCGGGCGAAGGTGCAGGCTTTCATTAATGCTCGCAGCTGTAGGGAGGTTGTTTTCACTCGTGGCACAACGGAGGGCATTAATTTGGTGGCTTCGTCTTTTGGGCGGGGGCTTCTGAAGAAAGGTGATGAAGTAATTGTTTCCGGCATGGAACACCATTCGAATATTGTGCCGTGGCAGTTGGCTTGTGAGCAGGCTGGGGCATCGTTGCGTGTAATTCCGTTTAGCGACGAGGGTGTGCTGGATCTTGATGTTTACCGTTCGCTTTTCAATAACCATACGCGTCTTGTGGCTTGTACCCATGTTTCCAATACGCTTGGTACGGTCAATCCAATAGAGGAGATTGTGGCTATAGCTCATGATAATGGCGTTCCGGTGTTGGTTGACGGTGCCCAAGCGGTGGCTCATATGATTGTGGATGTTCAGCAGTTGGGTTGTGACTTTTATTGTTTCTCTGGGCATAAAATGTACTCTCCGATGGGAGTGGGTGTTGTCTATGGACGTGAGGAATTGCTATCCCAGCTTCCGCCTTATCAGGGAGGCGGTGAAATGATTAAGGATGTCACTTTTGAGCGTACCACATATAATGAGTTACCATTCCGTTTTGAAGCAGGTACCCCGTCAGTGGGCGATGTGCTGGGACTGGGTGCTGCTATTGATTTTATGTTGCATGAAGGTATTGACAATATAGCACGACATGAGGCCGACTTGCTGCAGTATGCCACCGGTCGGTTGCTTACTGTACCTGGTATACGGATTTATGGCACTGCGCCACACAAAGCAGGTGTCATCTCTTTCTTGTTGGGCGATGCCCATCCCTACGATGTGGGTACGTTGCTGGACAAGTTGGGCGTGGCTGTCCGCACGGGACATCATTGCACTCAACCCATTATGGATCGTTACGGCATTCCGGGTACGGTGCGTGCTTCATTGGCTTGTTACACTACACGAACCGATATTGATGCCCTTGTTGATGCCCTCAACCGCATTGCTCCTATGCTTCTATAAACTAAAATGTAAAAACTAAAAGGGATGCTGAAAACATTACATATTGAGAATTATGCGCTTATACGTGAGACTAACATCGTTTTTGAAGATGGATTCGTAGTCATTACGGGTGAGACGGGTGCCGGAAAGTCTATCCTTTTGGGAGCATTGGGCTTATTATTAGGTCAGCGGGCTGACACCCAGGTGCTTTCGGATAAGGGGTGCAAGTGCGTAGTCGAAGCCACATTTGATATTACCGACTTGGGACTTGAGCAGATGTTTGTTCGCAATGATGCAGACTATGACGATACGCTTATTCTTCGTCGCGAAATTCTGCCCTCGGCCAAGAGTCGCGCGTTTGTCAACGACTCGCCGGCAAGTCTTCAGTTCTTGAAGGAATTGGGACCGCATATTCTCGACATTCATTCGCAGTACGAAACGCTCACTCTTACTGAGAGCTCTTTCCAGATGCAACTGCTTGACTCGCTTGCATCCAATTCGCCATTGCCACAGTATCAAGAGCTTTTCCGCCGATACTCTGGACTGAAGCATGAGTTGGAATGTCTTACTGCTCAAGATTCTGAAAACAACAAGGTTCGAGACTATAATCTTTTTCTTTTTAACGAACTTAAGGCAGCCCATCTTTCGGAGGATGAGCAACAGGTATTGGAGGAAGAGGCGCGGTTACTGGAACATGCCGAGACTATTAAGGAGGCTTTTGGCAATGTGGCTACGATATGCGACGGGCAAGATGGCGACGGGGTTGTGTCGCGGCTCTCGGCTTCGCGGGGTTGCCTGTCGCATGTGGCTTCATTCCACGAAGGCATTGAGTCGCTTTACCAGAGGCTCGACTCATGTCTGATTGAGGTGCAGGACATCCTCTCCGAGGTGGCAGGTCTCGACGACAAGATACAATATTCGCCGGAACGTCAGACAGAGGTGAACGGTCGGCTTGATCTCATTTATAGACTACAGAAAAAGCACGGTGTCAATACGGTTGCCGAGCTGCTTGAGATACAAAACAATCTTGATAACCAGCTCCAAGAAGCGGACAGCCTTGACGATCGTATCCGTGCTTTGATGGAGCAGGTGGATCAGGTCTTTGCCCAGATGCAACAGGCAGCTGACAGGCTTACAGCAAGTCGCCGTAAAGCGGGAGCTATGCTCGAAAACCAGCTTTTACCGGTCTTGGCACAGGTGGGTATGGCTTCGGCGCGTATTGTGGCCGACATTGTCCCGTCGCAGGACTACAATTCTATGGGGCATGATATAGTGCGGTTGCTCTTCAATGCTAACCAAGGTGGTGTGCCACGGCCTTTGGCTGATGTGGCTTCAGGTGGTGAGTTGTCGCGTTTGATGTTGGCCATCAAGTCGCTGGTTACCCGTCGTAGCCTGTTGCCGACAATTATTTTTGACGAGATTGACAGTGGTGTTTCTGGTGACATATCGGTTGCAGTGGGTGGCATAATGCGCCACATGGCTGAACATATGCAAGTGATTGCCATTTCTCACCTTCCCCAAATCGCGGCCAAGGCTGGTCAGCATTTCAAGGTGTCGAAGGCAGTGGAAGATGGTGTGACTGTGTCACGTATCCGCCAGCTTTCTCCAGAGGAGCATGTCACAGAGATTGCCGTTATGCTTTCGTCTAATCCGCCTACCGATGCAGCTGTGCAGACCGCACGCGAATTAATAGGAATACGTTAATTTTTTTATTCGTAAATCGATTTATACATTTTATATATTCATACATTCATTTACACGTTTACACATTCATATTATGCCGATTATCCGATTGCTCTTTCTGGCTCTTCTTTCCTGTTGCTCAATGAGCGTTTCTTCGCAGCAGCGTCCACCAAAACTGGACAACCCCTTGCATTTGCCGGCCGCCCCATCCGGCACTTTTGCTGAAATGCGTACCAACCATTTCCATAGTGGTATAGACCTCCGAATAGGGGGCGACGAGGGTGTGGGGACTCCAGTTTATGCCCCGGCCGATGGATATGTGTCGCGTATCCGCATTTCTGCCTACGATGGGGGGAAAATGCTATATATCAATCATGCAGGAAATATCACCACAGTATATCTTCATCTCGACGGATACCATGGAGACATTGCCAAGTATGTTCGTCGCTATCAAGCCGAGCACCAGTGCTATGCTTTTGATACTACTGTCGCTGAGGGAACGCTTCCCATCAAACGAGGCGAGCTTATAGCCTATGCAGGCAACTCTGGAATGAGTGGGGGGCCTCATCTACATTACGAAGTGCGCAACACTCAGACTCAGCAAAGTCTGAACCCACTTAAGTACGGCATCACACTTGTCGACAATCAAGCTCCGACCATCCGGGGCATCCGTCTGCTTCCTGTGGACAAGAACAGTCGCATCAACAGCGGAAAAATGCCCTATCAAGTGGATCTTGGCAACAAGACTAACCGTTTGGGCACCGCGGTCAATCCCATATCGGTGTTGGGGCGTTTCTATATGAGTGTCTATGCTGCTGACCAATCAGAGGGTTCTACTCAGAACAATGGCTATGACCGTATAGACATTTGGGTGGATGGACGTCCTTTCTTCCAGTACAAAATGGACATTATCACTTCCTCCGAGACGCGCGCCATCAACGCCCAGCTTGACTATGATTATTATCTCGCAACCCGTCGTCCCTATATCATTACGCGTCGTCTGGAAGGTGATCCCATACGTCCGGCACGTACCTACGGCGACGGTAGCGTGGGCTTCATACCTTCAGACACTATGTTACATCGTATCACAGTGGCAGTTTCCGACTACAATGGCAATCAGAATGTTCGCACATTCTACGTGCGAAACAGCCTTGAAACACTCGTCCCCATGCACGATGTGCCGGAACATCCCTCATACCACCTCTTTACTGACAGCCTTACGGTTCGTTGGCCGCTCAGCATTAGCCGTGGCGACTATCAGATAGACATGCCCGCAGGCATGGTCTATTACAACGACCTTCTGGTACACGGCATTCAGAAAGACCGCCGTTATATTTCACCCATCTATACTGTGAAACCCTGGCAAAGCCCTTATCCACCACATCGCACATGGCAGCTCCGTGTCCCCCTTGTGATAGGCTATGAACCAGAGCAATTGGTGCTCTGCAAGCTAAAGGACGATAAACTTTCCGCTCTGCCCACCCGTGTTGTGGAACGCAAGATAGAGGGCAAGCCGGGACGTTGGCTTGAAGCCGATGTGCGTGATTTCGGCAACTTCGTTGTGGCCAACGATGTAACCCCACCCACCATCAAGCCTCTTAACTTCAAGGCAGGAGGCAAAATCTCTGCCCGAGTGTTGCGTATGAAGATGAGTGACGACCTTTCGGGTATACGAGAATATCGTTGCTTTATCAATGGGGAATGGGTACTTGCCGAGTTTGACGGAAAATTTGCAACCCTTTCTATTGACCTCAACCAGGTAGACAAGCAGATTTCCAGTCTTGACCTCCGCATATTCCTCACCGACTGCTGCGGTAATGAAGCAGAACTCTCCTACAATCTAAAACGGTAGTATTCTGATATCACATTCACTTAATCTCTATTCCGGAGAATACGCACGAGCCGGAAATATAGAGCGTGTGAGTATTTTCAGTAACAATAACTCGGCGCTTGTCGTCCACTCCGCCAAAGGTGGCATTTGCAGTGACTTTGACAAGCAAGTCGCCTGGAGCATAGATGACTAATCCGGCAAACTTGCAGTCCACATTAAGTTCTACATCGTCATTGATAGTGGCGCCATGTAAGTCAAGATGTACCGAGGCAAACGAGGCATTCACGTCAGCACCCTCAAACACCTCGCCGCCAAAACTCAGATTCTGTTCTCCAAAAGAAGCGTTGATAACACGGATGTTCTTCCCGTTGCGATTGAGTGTATCAGGCAAAGGTGTATCGGCAGCTTTTTTATTGCCAGTTCGGCTTTTAGACCCAAAAATCATGCCGAGGCCCAATGCAATGATAAGCACAGCGAGACCTAACTTCCAGAACATGTCCCAGTCAATGACATTCTGTTCGGCAAGCAAAAGCATCACACCCACACCCAATCCTATGGCAGGTCCCGTCTTCTCATTGTTCCCAAGCAGGGCACAGAGGCAAGGAACAATAATGAAAAGAGTCCACCATCCGTCGAACAGGACATTGATGTGGAGACAAATGCACACAATCCATACAATGCCGAAAACGACCAGCGCCGTTCCCCAAATAACTTTGTTGTTACGTTTCATAGTATTGTCGTTTTTAGGACTGCAAAGATACAAACTTTTCTCCAAATTATGCAAAATGAATCATGCAAATCGTATAATTCATCTTGCATAATGGTGTAATAAGCTTATTATTAGAGAACAACAGTTAGATGTTGCCTTCCAATCAGTCATTGGCGATATGGATGTTATGCTTTCCAATGGCCATTGTTGGAAAAGCAAGCCTATGCATTTCTGGATACTGTTTCTGCCCGTTCGTGCAAAACACGCTTGGCCATTAGGCAATCTGTCCACAATGGACTTCTTCTGACCTACCATGTAGGGTCTTATGGCCGATTTGAATATAACCAGAACTCAATATGTCAAACAACTCTCTGGAACATAGTTTTCTTGCATGTGTCCCCTGATCTCTGTTCCGTTTGCAAAGGTACACAATGCTGTTTCATATAAAACACCATCTTAACTTTGCCGTTCAAAAGATTCCCAACATATCACATAAAACCCCACATCTGCTTTCGTCTACATCATTTCCTCAATGACAATGCCTGTCTTTTGGCTCCGTATGTGGGATACGATAAAAAAGACGCTGCAAGTACCCAATGCCACGTCTTTTCAGAATACTTATGCGTTCTCTATTTTAGAAAAGTTCCGTAAACGGAAAAAATATAAAGTAGGAATCCGTAATGATAACAAGGATAATAAGTATACGTTAATGTTGGAGGAGCCAGCACAATTATATCCAATCAGCCTATGCCATTCCATCATATGAAAAGTGGCAACAGGAAACCCGTCCATTGGAAGCAGTGAACGACTCTTTCAAGAAGATAGTTATTCTCAGGACGACATACTTCTGCACCGCGACGACCGTGGCATCACCACCCTTGGCCTCCGCCAGTTTCTCCTTGACGAAAACAGCCTCAACCTGTAAAAAAGAAAAGACGCTGCAAGCACCCTTTGCAGCGTCTTTTAGTATGGCAATGCGGATAAACCAAAATCGATCGTTAGAACTTCATCCCTGATTTTTTAACATTTTGTGAATAATACAATACCAACTAAATAGTCGTTGTTTTTTTCTAATGACGGTCGTTTGGAAGGGACGAGATAACATGTTTTTTTCGATTAAAAAGGGACTGATATTCTCCTAATGACCGATTGAGGATAAAGTTTACGGTCTCACCCAAGTGAATGTAACCTCGTCGGTGGGTAGGTCTGTGCCGTTCTCCAACTCTGTCTGTACCGATTCTGGACATGTAATGGTGCAATGTCCAGATGTGATTGAAAGTTCGTAACACATCCATTCTTTCCCATAATATGTTTGTCCATCATATTCATAGCTCGTCAAGTGGCTCATGTCAAAATTTGACAGGTCAAGATTTGTCAGATTGAGGCACGTCGAAAACATTGCTGCCATACTCGTTACATTTCTTGTATTGAAATTTGACAAATCAAGGCTTGTCAAGCTGTAACAAGTAGAAAACATAGCGGACATATCTGTTACTTTTTCGGTATTGAAGTTCGAGACGTTGATGGTTGTCAGTTTGTTGCAAGCGGTAAACATATGATTCATATCCGTTACGTTTTCAGTGTTGAAATTCGACAAATCCAGACTTCTCAGACCACTGCACATTAAACATATAATTCTTATAGTGTCTCTTAAAAAGTTTAACCATTAAAATTCAATTCCAAATGACTGCCATCAGTCACGTCATCACGTGTTCGCAAGAACAACTCCCGAATGCTGTCCTTGATCAACAGGGAACTGCCGAGTATTCGCATGACTTCGAAGACAGGTCTTCAGAGCTTGAGGTCATGCTCAATAATGGCAATAAGATAGTATATGATGATGGCGACATGGATTTGAATTTTGGCAGCATTTTCGGATTCGCCCCCAAATGTTTTGACATGAAGGTGCTGCTTAATAGTTCCACCTGCCAGCGGTAGCGGTAAAGCATGGCGATGTCCTTGGCCGTGGTGATGCGGTAAAACACTGATATCTTTGTGAAGATGTCAATCTGGGTGTGGACGCGGATGCTGGACTTGGTGCTGAGGAAGTGCACCCATCGGAAGACAAACCTGCAGAGGTCGGTCGTTGTGTAGCCCACCGCATAGAACCGCCTGTGAAGTTCGAATTCCCTGATGATTCTCCGCTGTTGTGCAAGAGACACCATGTAGAAAGCGAACTCCTCAAATATCCGAGGGTCGTGGAGCATGTTTGCTCTCGAAAGAGTGCTCCTAAGAATAGTGGCAGAACCAAATCCCAGTTGATTGCTTCTTTTTGGCATAGGCTTCTGTAATATCGGTGAGTTAGCGATGGTTTCTGCATCCAATGAGTTGTCCGAAGATGAGGACAAGCAGATGGCTCCAATGGGAGAGTACCCAGTTACAAGTCCTGTCATTATACTTTGCAACGATTCTCCTGAACCTCTTTTGAGGCAGGAACATCGTGATTTGTGTGAAAACATATTGTCAGTTATACATCCTTGTTCGTTATTGGTGACTGAAACAAGGAAACGATTTTCAAGCCTCGGAAATATTTTGTTGATATAAAAGATTGAGCTTAAATTAGATAAAAATATCCTTAATAAAAATTAAGAGACGATAGTGAGTCCGGATTTTATTTTTTTATTTGCGACGACTTATTATTTTAAATTTTTTTAGTATCTTTGCAAAAAATATTAACACGTTTTGGTATGCATTACTCAAAACGCAAATATAATATCAAAGTACCTAAACGTCGCCTCGTCTAACATTAACATTGTTAGTGATTAGATTGAGGCAAGAGGTTTTCTCTTTTGTTTTTGAGCAAAGAAAGATGCTGTATTAAGAGCTGAGGTTATATCCAGTAATGCAGTAGAGGGGTGAATAGTATTATTAACAGTTTTAAATGAATTATTATGAAAACGAGACTTTATTTATATATAATCGCCTTTGTGGCAATAATGGTGTCAAATCCTTTATTTGGACAATCTCAAGTAAGAACGACCAAGTTGGTGTATGAAGCTAAAAATGAATATACCTTATATAGAAAACCGTCAATGATAGATACTTCAATTGTTCGAGAGTGGGAACTTGATGTAGATGTAGGTGATGTTTATCAATTGATGTACGTGAGGTATGATATTGGCAAGTGTAATAGTAGTATAGGCCTTTTTAGGATAGTACAAATGAATAATAATGCTCCTCAAAGCACGGGGAAGGAGATTCCTGTGGATTTCTATGTGACTGACATAAAGACTGTGGGTAAAGTAGCTTATTTTTGTGGATCATTATTAAACGGGGATTGGCTTTTTGGAAAAATACGATTGAATAATAATCATGACCCAGTTATTCAGATTTATACGGGAGACGAGAAATGGTATCACCCTCAAAAGATAGATGTTGCTACTTATGAGGGGACAGCTCATGTCTATTCTGTTGGGTATTATGGATATGTTCAGACGAGTGATATTGGGGACGAGTATTATGCTCAGTCGGGACTGGATAATGGAAAAGGCCCGTCGATTACGTTGATTGCCACCAGTAAGGGTACTTTTGCTTCTGAATTAATAGTTAATAATGCTGATGATCAGATTCAACCGAAGATTAGGTTTACCCGTAGTACTGACGGTCTCAGTGCTCCGTTTCTCGATGGAAATGAAACAATGAGCTATGAGGATGTTGTAGTGGCTACCAACAAGGTGGTGTTTTTAGGGCATTTCACAGATGGTAGTGATGCTGACGTGGCACTTGAACATTATCCAATTATACAATCATCTGATTTTTCTCTTATAAGTAACGATAGAAGACGTTTTCGCATAAATAGTTATTCCAGCAGTGGAGTACGGTTTCGTTATTATAATACGAATAACAGATGTCGGCCTCTTTCCAAAGTGTGCGGTGCTTGTTGTAATAATGATATAAATACTACGGAGGATATTATTGTATTTGCAACGAGAATCGGAGCCATTTGTGATCGTGATGCAAGTGAAAAACAATTAATAGGACTTGACATGATAAGGATAATGAATAATGATGGCAGTGTAGAAAGATTGGGTCAGACTGCTATAAGAAGAGAGAATAGTGATCTTGTGGATATTAAAGCGCACTATCGTTGCTCTAAAGTATGTAAGGTTGAGCTTGACAATGAGACTAAATATGAAACAATATGGTTTTCAGATGTGGCAGTATTAATAGATGTTCTTGGTACTGATAATAAATATCACTCTGAGGTTATCACATTTCATAAATTACGGCAATATTATCAATATTTAGATAATTATGGCATGTTACAGTATGAATATCAATCTTTAGGCAAAACGTATAAGGTTTATATTCATAACAATAACTCCCCATGGCAGGAGGTTAATTATAGAAATGAACCAGGTAGAGAAGGGGTAGTTATTGAAGGGGAAAGTATTAATAAACCCGTAGGTATGCTGTATGATTTGAAGAATTATCCCAGATTCACCTCTCTTGATGTTTTTTATGAATCAGATAGTAGTTACTTATGTGCAAGTAGTGTTGGGGTTAATGAGTCGCAATCCTCATTCGATGTCTTTCAGAAAAAAATAGATTGGGCGGATTCTACACGATGTTCCAGGTCCAATGATTGTGTCCAAGAATATATGATTCGTTATTCGAGTAGACATTATTATGATACTTGTTATCATTTAGATCTTTGTCAAGGTCATTCTGGATTGGTAGTGAATGCAGGTGTTAGTGAACCGAATTATTCTCCTGTAAGAAGGCGTTTAGAGAATATCAGTCGTCCCAAATTTGTTTATAAATATGACGAATGTGCTGTAGAACAAGTCTGTATAGGAGAAGAAAGTTCAACCGGGCAAGGTAAAGGTCAAAGGCCGAGAGACGCAGAGACATCCTTTGAAGAGAGAGTTGTCATTTCCCCTAACCCGTCGCATGAACTGATACGTGTTACTTCAAATACAGAATTGAAAAGGATTGAGGTCTTTGATATTAATGGCGTAAATGTTATGAATCAAGATTGTGGGACGAAGAGCGCAGTTATTAGATTGGATAAGCTGACCTCGGGTATATATTTCATGAGAATAATTGATGATACAGGTGTTGTGACAAAGGCTTTTAGCAAAGAATAATTAGGTCGTAAGATTTCGAATAAGTAGTGACAGAAGGGTGTTCAATCATGAACACCCTTCTTTAAGATATTTGTCAATGCTTTTGTTTCGTGTATATGGCAAGTAAAAAGAGAATTTAACCCAAATCGTTCGTTAGGACCTCATCTTTGATTTTAACATTTTGTGAATAATACAATACCAACTAAATAGTCGTTGTTTTTTCTAATGATGGTCATTTGGGAGGGACGGAATAACATGTTTTTTCGATTAAAAAGGATTGCTATTCTCAAAATGACCGATTTTGGTTTAACAATTTTGTTTTTGTATTTGATATTTCGAAAGAGGGAATACGTTTTTTTTGTATGCGCATGCAAAGATACGAATAATTATCAAAATGGAGACATTTCTGTTTGCAATAATGTTGTTTTTACTGAGCGTTATGATGTTGCATGCCGTTTAGATATACGTCGGCAGTCTTGTGCGGATGCACTACTGTTTCATTGTCGGTTTTTGAATGCCTGTTCTACGGTTGTTCAACGGTGATTCACCATTGAACGACCGTAGAACAACTGAAGAACGGCCGACCATTGGGCGGAGGAGCATAAAGTAAGAGAAAAAATAGCGTGAAAGAAGAAAAATTTTGTGGAATAAAAAAAATGTTGTATCTTTGCAGTCTGTTTTGTGGATATGAAGAATCCGTGAACATGCAATAAATCAATTAATAAACATAAATAAGACAATGTACGCAATCGTAAAAATCGCAGGAAAGCAATTCAAGGTCGCACAAGATCAGAAGATTTTCGTGAGTCGTCTTCAGAACGAAGAGGGCAGCGAGGTTTCTTTTGACACCGTGATGCTTAAAGACAATGACGGCAACGTTGAGGTTGGACAGCCTTACATCGCCGGGGCAAACGTAAAAGCCACTGTTCTGAAACACCTCAAGGGTGAGAAGGTTCTGGTCTTCAAGAAAATCCGTCGTAAGGGATATCAGAAGATGAACGGCTATCGCGACTATCTGACTCAGATCAAGATTGACAGCATCAACTAATCAAAAGTATTGTAAAACCTTTTAAAAACAACATATCATGGCTCATAAAAAAGGTGTAGGTAGTTCCAGTAACGGCCGCGAATCCGAAAGCAAACGTTTAGGCGTGAAAATTTTTGGCGGTCAGCATTGCATCGCCGGTAACATCATCGTGCGTCAGCGCGGTACCGTCCACAACCCCGGCAACAACGTTGGAATGGGCAAGGATCATACGCTTTTCGCTTTGTGCGATGGCACTGTCCAGTTCAAGAAAGGCCGCGAGGATCGTTCGTATGTGTCGGTTCTTCCCGATGCAGCCGAATAGTAAGTATTTTGTTTCATAAATTTGGGAATGAAAAGGCGCACTGCAAGGTGCGTCTTTTTTTTATAGTGTGTTTGAGACACAGGGTCGATAAACCCAAATCGGTCATTGGGCTAAGCAGGCCTCCGGCAGAGGTCGTTGAAGAGCAAAGCGGTGACATGTGAAATGGAAAGACTGGCAACAACTGTTTTATTTTGATTCCCGTAATGATGACCAATATGGATTTGGCTGCTCTTCCTTCGCTCCTTAGTCCTCAGTTCTCCCATCGTTCTCCCATCGTTCTTCCTCCACAGAAGGAGAACTGAGGAAGAACTGAGGTCGAAGGGGGTGTGACTGAGCGAACCAAGGACAGTGCGAAAGGGACTTGGATGCCGATTGGGTGAAGATTCGCGGAAAAGGGCGTGCGTTGAATCCAAATCGCTCGTTAGAATGCTATTCCTAATTTTAATATTTCATAAATAATACAATATCAGTCGAATTGTTGTTGTTTTTTCTAATGACGGTCATTAGAGAGGGATGAAATAACATGTTTTTTCGATTAAAAAGGATTGCTATTCTCCTAATGACCGATTTGGGATAAAAATGAGAGGTTGGGCAATAGAATGTGGTTTTCCGCGTTATAATGACATGAGTAAAGGTGTGCCATATATTGTTGCAGGGCCTTGCAGTGTGGAGAGCTACGGGCAGATGTTGTCTGTGGCCGAGGCGTTGGCACGCATTCCGCAGGTGAGGATGATGCGCTGTGGGGTGTGGAAACCCCGTACCCGTCCCGGTGGATTTGAGGGCTTGGGCGAGAGCGCGTTGCGATGGATTGCCGACATACGTGAGCGGATGGATACGGTGCGGAAGGAATGCGGGGGAGAGAGGTTGCCTGTATGTTGTGAGGTGGCGTTGCCCGAGCATGTTGAGTTGGCGTTGCGTTACGGCATGGATGCGCTATGGCTTGGCGCCAGAACCACGGCGAGCCCCTTTATGGTGCAGGAGCTGACGGAAGCCTTGCGGGGTACAGGGATACCCATGATGGTGAAGAATGCCCCAAGTCCGGATGTGCGACTGTGGATGGGAGCCATTGAGCGTTGCCGTCAGGTGGGTGTGGAGGATATCAAAGCGGTGCATCGGGGGTTCGACTTGTTCAATAATGAGGGTTTCCGAAACAGTCCTCTGTGGGAAGTGCCGATAGAGTTGCGTCGTCAGATGCCCGAGGTGCCGATATTGTGCGATCCAAGCCACATTGCGGGGCGGACGGAACCGATAGCCACTTTGTCGCAGACGGCTCTGGATCTGGGATTCGACGGTTTGATGATTGAGACGCATTCTGCTCCCGACGAGGCATTGACGGATGCCGGGCAGCAGTTGTCGCCCGGGCAGTTGGAGGTTTTGTTGAAGGGTTTGGTGATGAGGAGTACCGACAGTGTGGTGGCCGACGAGGAGCTACGTATGTTGCGTGAGCAGATTGACCAGATAGACAGTCAGGCCTTGCAGTTGCTGGCAGCCCGTTCGAGGGTGGCTGAGCGCATAGCCTATGTGAAGCGAAATGGGAATTTGGCGGTGTTTCAGCCTAAGCGATGGGATGCCCTGTTGAAGCAGCGAATGGAGACGGGAAAGGAGTTGGGTCTGGATGAGGAGTTTGTGAAGGGAATTTTTGAGAAAATCCATACAGAGAGTGTGCGTGTGCAGGAGCAAACCATGGAACTGCAGGTCAATAATGAAGGAAAAAGGATTGAAAATCAATAATAAACTTTATAAACACGATATCGATGAAAATTCGTTTCTTGAAATTGAAAGATTGGTTGCTGATGTCACTGATGGGTGTGATGGGAATGACCGCATGCCACAGCAGCAAAGAGGTGGCACAGCAGACCGCCGACCCCGAGCCGGAGAAGGAGGTTGTGAACCCGCGCGAAGAGATGGCGTTGATGTATGGTGTCCCCACCATGGATTATGTGTTGAAAGGCAGGGTGATTGACACCGAAGGCAAAGGTGTAAGAGGTATGCAGGTGATATTGGTGAACACACGGGTGGACCTCTCTCCCGAGGAGATGTATGAGGATAATCCTTATGTTCAAGAGTATATCAGGGGTGCTTCGGACACCACTGATGCCGAAGGTTACTTCCAGTGCCACATGCAGGATGTGCCGACGGATGTGCATCATGTGATTGTCCGCGACATTGATGGGCAGAAGAATGGTGCTTTCGTAGACCAGATGGTGCCTGTCAACTTTGCCGAGGGCGAACAGACAGGCGACCGCAAGGGTTGGTATTTGGGTACCCGCACCAAGGATGTTGACATCACTGTGATGAAAACCAGCGAGAAGGAGTAGGGGAGAAAGCTCGCCGTATGCTTTTCGGCAAAATGCCTGTGGGTCGGTAGGGTCTGCGGGATATTTAAATTGTTTATCATGATGGATGTGAAACAAGAGGTGTGGCGGATGTATCGTCACAATCAAGCTAAACTGCACCCGTTGCGTACGCTCTTTTGGGAATGTACGTTGCGATGCAATATGCATTGCCGTCATTGTGGCAGCGACTGTAAGGTGAGCACGGCTACGCCTGACATGCCTGCCGAAGATTTTTTCCGGGTGATAGACGACATCACACCGCATGTCAATCCACATGAAGTATTTGTCATTTTTACTGGAGGGGAGGCTTTGTTGCGTCCCGATTTGGATGCATGCGGGCTTGAGTTATACCGCAGGGGATTCCCGTGGGGAATGGTGAGCAACGGCTATCTGTTGGATGCAAAACGGTTAGAGCGGCTCCTGAACAGTGGTATGCATTCTATCGCCATCAGTCTTGACGGCTTGGAGGAGGAACACAACTGGATGAGGCAAATGCAGGGCAGTTTCCGTCATGCCAGCGATGCCATCGGGCTGCTGGGGCAGACCCCCGATGTGCTATGGGATGTGGTGACTTGTGTCAATCCCCGCAATTATGGCCAGTTGGAGCAGATAAAAGAATATCTTGTTTCGCTGGGGACAAAACGTTGGCGTTTGTTTGCCATTTTCCCAATGGGTCGTGCCGCCCACGATCCGGAGTTGCAACTGAGCAATGAGATGTTCACCGGTGTGTTGGATTTTGTAAAACGCACTCGTGAAGAAGGGCGCATTGTGTGTAACTATGCTTGTGAAGGGTATTTGGGACCATATGAACGGCAGGTTCGAGACAATTATTACTATTGCCGTGCGGGCATTGAAGTGGCTTCGGTACTATGCGATGGCAGCATTTCGGGTTGTACCAGCATCCGCAGCAATATGCACCAAGGGAATATCTACAAGGATAGTTTCTGGGACGTTTGGGAGAACCGTTTCGAGCCGTACCGCAATCGTCGTTGGGCCAAGAAAGGTCAGTGTGCTAAATGTAAGGTGTGGCGATATTGTGAGGGAAACGGGTTGCATTTGTACGACGATAACGGCGATTTGTTGTCGTGTAGTCTGCACCGCATTGTTTAATTTTTTGAGACGACGAGCTGTGCCAGTTGATTGAGATTGGGCTTGTCGGCAGGGAAAATAATCTGTGCTTTTTTGTAATAGGGCATTCGTGTAGCGAGTTGCTGCTGAATGTATAGGGCTCGTTCCTCCTCGGTCATGCCTGCCAGGATGGGACGGGGTTTCTTCGACTGTGCTGCCCGTCGCAGAATGGTTTCTACCGACACATCGAAATAGACCGACTTTCCGTGTTGGTTTATCCAGTCGATGTTGTCGAAATGGCAAGGGGTGCCGCCACCTGTGGAGATTACTATATTGTCCTCATCGGCAGTGGTGTGCAATATTTTCTGCTCTAATTTGCGGAAAGCGTCTTCGCCATAGCGTTTGAAGAAGATGGGTATGGAGGTGTGGAAATATAGTTCGAAAAATTGGTCGAGGTCAAGCCATCGGTAGTCCAGCATGACGGCAAGTTTGTGGCCTATGGTGGTCTTGCCACTGTACATGTAGCCTATGAGATAGATACGCATGGGTCACTGATTCTGTGGGGGCGGCAGGGTGCCACCGGTGAGGGTGATGAGGGGGAAGGTGCGGCGTGCGTTGGCAGCAAAGATGCCGAGGGCACCGCTGACGTTGCTGTAGATGGCGGGCGGCTCGGTGATAAGTTGCATCATACTGGTGGCAGTGGAAATCTCTTGAAGGTAACGGTAGCGCTCGGGGCTGACGGTCTCGACGTCGAGGGTGTACTGGTGGATGTATGGCACCACCTCGTTGGTGTCGGTAAGGCGTATGAGCGTTAGGGTGGTGTTATGGTTCTCGCCGTTGATGTTGTCGTCGGTTGTGAGCAGTTGGTTGAAGGGCGAGAATCCCGACACAGAGAGGTTGGCAGAGATGAACGGGTCGATAATAGCTTTGTCGTTGCAGAGGAAGAAGGTTGCGTAGGTGGTGTCGATGGTGTCGTA
>DBXQ01000086.1 GCA_002309955.1 Bacteroidales bacterium UBA1208 | reverse complement strand
TTCACGACCACCTGTCCCTTGGTGAGGGTGATGGTGCGGCCGTCGGTAAGGGGCATGCCGTCGATAAAGACTCTTGCCCCGTGGGGGTTGCTGAGGTCGTTCATCTTCAACTTGAACTGGATGGCTGCTGTGGCTCCTGGTCCTGTCATCGCCTCCACCTCGTTCGACAGATAGAGTGTGAACACCGCGGGTCGGTCGGCGGGTACATTGCTCCGCTCGTGGACATTGATGTCCACTTTGGGATTCTCCAGTTTGAGCGATCCTGCCGAGATGGGCATTGGGGGTACGTAATAATGCGTGCTATCGGCCACCTCACAGGGACATTTCGTGGCACCGCCTTGCAGATAATAGACTAACGAGCCATACAAATACTCGTTATGATAGTCATTCCCACCTGCCACATGATTGCGTGTCTCTGCCGACTCCCGGTTGAATAAGTAAAACTCGCCCTTCTCCTTCCGTATGCGGTAAACCGACACATCCATATTGCTGTAGGCATCGGGCACGAGCGAGTAGCCTATTGTGCGGGTGTGTGTTGTTTTTTGGGTCGGGTCGCGGTTCCAGTTGAAATCCAGTATGGGGGTAAGAGTGAAGTCAAAATGGCTGCCCGCCCAGCTGCTGATGAAACGGACGGGGTCGTAGTTGTCGCCGCCTTCGTGGCTGCGCAACATCATATTGCCGTATTTTTCCAGCATCAGGTCTCTCACCGCATTGCCAAACCAACTTCCAATATTACTCAGGTTCGACGCTCCGATGCTGAATCCGGGATATTCCATATACACGTGGAAGGCATCGCTATAGGAGTAATTGTTCGTCACACTCACTGTCGCGCCGCTGCTGATGGAGTGGGTTGCCACCATGTCGTGGCTGTTGTTGTGGATGGCCGACACCTTCTCGGCTTCGTTCATCAACAGCAGCGATGACCAGTCGGCAATTGTTCTGTTGAAGTTCTGCACCTCGTTCACCCGGATTAGTGTGTCGAAATCAGGATACACCATCTTGTAAGAACCCAGACGGGCCCAGTTTGTGTCGTCGGGGGTCACCCTGCTCCAATAGACAACCTTTTGCTGTGCATTTGCAATGCTTTTCGCCGTGGCGCTGTCGCATGTCAACAGCAGTGCGTCGCGCTGCATCTGCAGCTGGGGGATGATGTTGTTTACAATATGGCTGTGGGTGTAGGCAAATGTCGAGGACAAATAGGGACCAGCCTCAATCTCGTTGCCAATGACCAGATAATAGCGCTTGCCGGCGGCATCGACGCCCTGCGCTATGGTGTGCATGCTTCCGTTGGCACTGCGTGCCGCAAGGGCGGCATAAGTCATCGAGTCGATGGGCTGCACGGCATCCGCCATGCGGTAATACACGTTCTGCACCGCTCCGATATACACGTCGGCGTCCTGCCCCACGTTGTAGGGGCTGTTGCTGGTGCTGATGCGTTCGGTAGTCTTGAACGTGTAATTGCCTTCGTGCTTGTAGTGATAGGCCGAATGGACGGGAACGGCAAACGATGTGGAAGAGTTGATATTGAAATTCTGGCCGGCGAAGGTGCCGCCGCCCACACCTATATAGGCTCCCATTACCACCGAGGCCTGGCTGCCGAAGGTGAAGCCGAGATTGATGCCGAACTTGAAGTCGAATGTGGAGGTATAGCTATACGAATACTCCGAGCCTGCCTCGACAAAGGCCGACGAGCCGCTGCCCGGTGGGTCGCGCAGCACATCCAGCAGCTTGATTGTGCCGTGGGCAGAAGTGACGGTTCCTGTCCCGGCAACGCGGTGTCCTGTCACATACCCCCTCAAGGCCTGCAGCTCGACATATTCCCCTTCGCTCTCCACCGAGAGGTCGAGTACCCGACGCACATTCTCATCGTCGCGCACAAACGACACATAGTCGACGGGAATGGTAAAAACGGCCTGACCAAGGCTGTCGAGCTCTTTGGTGATAACCTGGGTGTTGGCTGCATCGTGCATCCCGTTATACACTTTCAGCGTGCCGCCCTGAATGCGCACCTGGTCATGCTCCCCGTCGGGGTCGTTGTTGTAGTAATAGTCCTCGTGGGCGTAGGCGCGGAAGTCGTAGTTGCCGGTGAGGAACACTGGCGCTCCGAAAAGGTAGTGGTAGATTCCGTTGCTGTCCTGCGTGGCAAGGGGCACGTTGATTGGCGTGTTCTGGATATTGGTTCGCTGAAGGAACATCTCTCCAAAGTAGTCCAACTCCATGCCATAGCGCAGCTGCTTGCACGTGATGTTGATGGGGCTGCGGAAGGTGAGCTGGTATTCGGCATTGTGAAGGGTGTAGTGGTTGTTGCTTTGATGGCGCACGGTGTCCTGGCTCCCGGCGGCGTTGCTGAGGTCGATGGTCTCGCTTGACCTGCCGTGGGCGAAAAGGGTGGAATAGCCCTGTGCAGTGGCTTGGATTACTTTGTACCGCACGGGGAAGAGGTCGGCACAGTACTCGCCCGTTGCAGGGTCTGGTTCAATGACAATGCGCCGCAACTGGTAGTGAACGTTGGTGAATCCGGAAGTGTCGGGGGTGTTCGTGCCGTTGTACACCAGATGGGGTATCGTATAGTCAATAGTGTCCCTCGTAAGGTCGCTCGGTATGCGTACTATGTAGCTCACATTGTCGCCCTCCAGTTCAAGCACCAGCTTAAGGTTATCGCCCAGATTGTTGTTCGATTCGCCGAATCCCAGAGGCAGCTGTCGTTGCAGCAGGCCACCAGCCACACGTCCTGCCAGCCGCACCTTGGTCTGGTCCCACAGCCGCACCCCGTCAAGCGGAGTCTCCAGGGTCAGCACGCTGTCGCCGTTGATGCGTACAAAACCGCCTTCGGCAAAATGATGCCCCTCTTTCACCACCTGCAGGGTGAATGCACTTCTTTGCGGCACCCGCAACTCGAAATGTCCCGAAGCATCGGTCTTCAATGCTGAGTTGGCCAAGCTTACGATGTTGCCGTTAAGCAATAGATTGGCATCTCGCACGGGGATGGAGCTGTTCTCGTACAGTACACGTCCCGTGAGTCGCACTGCCGAGATGTTGTCGAAGTTGATACCCGTAACCAGACATCTGTTCAGCGACAGGTTTACCGTTGCTGAACCCGATTCGGTGTTGTTATAGTGGAATGTGGCATGCTGCGAGGTGGGAGTGATGACATATTCCTGATTGCCGCCGTATGGCAGGCTGTCGAATTGATAGAATCCGCTGTTGTCCGTCACCACAGTCTGCACCACAGTGCTGTCGCTGCGTGTGGCCACCACAGTGATGCCGGGGCAGGCGGTGCCGTCCTCATAATGCACCCGTCCGCTCACTCGTCCCCAGGGTGAGCGGGCGCCGACAGTCTGGCGGCTGTCGCTTGTGGTGACGCCTTGGCAGGTATAGCGCATTGTTACGCGGTATTGCCACTCCGCGCTCACCGACGGGTCGGCCGTTTCGTCCCGCCAGTAGTTGGAGGCTGTGGTACCCAGAATCTGCCAGTCTTCAGTACTGTCTGCTCGGGTTTCTACAAGGTAGTCGTCCACCCCTCCTTCGGTGGCAGACCACGTCAGCAGCACGTGGTCGGGGTATTCTTGGTTGGAGGCTGCCAGGCTGTTAAGGCCGGCGGCATTGGTGAAGTAGGGTGCCACGTTTCCGCGCAGGTAAATTTCTTCAGGTATGGTGTTGTCGATGCCGTAGGAGAGCAGTGGCAGCGCCATGCCAGTGGTGTCGTAATAGAACCGGTATTTGTAGTGTATGCAGGGTGTGGTCAACTCATCCACCACATGTAAGATAGGGGTTCCGTCGTGGAATGTGTCGTATACTGGATGCAGGTGGTAATATTCCAGAACGGCGGTCACTGAGTCGGCCGGTACGCGGATTAGTACAGTGTCATGCGTCTCTCTCAATATTTTCTCGATGCACACGGTGGCGTGTCTGTCCCAATAGAACGATGTGGTTCTCGGCGACTCGATAGTGCCGTCGCCCCACCCACCGTTTGGCATGTGGAAAATCAAATGTATCTTATGGTTGTTGAAGAAGTCGTCGTCGATTCTGTAGTACATTCTCCACATGTATGGCATTTCGGCGCGGATAAAATTGAAGCTTTTGGCGGCGTAGGGGTGGTCATCCCATCCCCACACGGCGGCCGATGCACGCCGCACACGGTAGTATATCTTTTTGTGGATGGTCTCCAAGGGGTTGTTCATTGCCTCCTCGGAGGAGTCGACATAGTGGTAGGTGGTGTCCAGCAGCGAATCCCCTACACCCCAGGTGATGGGGATGGTGGCAATGGTCTGCGCATCGGTGTAGTTGCTGTCGTAGGCCCGTTGTATCTCGAACAAGTCGTTTGGCACGATGTCGGTTTCGCTTGGCAGTTGAAACTTCCAGCTGATATCATGGTAGCGCATGTCCTGGTGATACAGGTTCGTCCGCTCGTCGAAATAGGTGTAGTAGCCTACTTTCATGTCGTAGATTTTATGGTAGGCCGGTATGTTCACCATGTTGGAGCGCAGCCATTGTCTCCTCGTGGTGTCGGCTGTCGACATGCTGTGGCGGGTCTGCATGGTGATGTGAAATCCTGTCTGCACCGAGTCGCAGCTGGGCACATAGATTAGACCTGACTGGTCGGTGCAGGGTATGTTGGTGGGATTCCACGCTGTGTAGTATTGATAGGTCTGCTGGAAAGCGACATAGGGTACTGCCAACATGCCGTAGCCTGCCACTCCGTAGCTGGACACCCCGTTGTAGTTGGCTGTATAGAAAATAGGATTCATCAACTGTGGCTGTTGTTCGCCACCGTCGAAATAACCAACAGAAAATTGGCTGGTATCATAGGTGTTGCCACCGCTTTCGTGGTATACTGATTCAATGCAACTTTGGAACAAGACATTTTGCATGTTGTCGGGTAAATACCAGTCGAACTCTAAGTAAGTCAAATGGTCGTTGCCGTCGCTGCGACGCAAATCCACCGAATGCCAATTGTTGTCGGCAGTGAATACCGGGTTGCTGCCGTCGTAGCTGTTGGTCACCACCACAATGCCCTGGGTCACTTTCAGCTCTGCCCATCCCTTGTCCCGCGGCCTGCCGGGCACAGCACCGGCCTTGCATTTGAGGTTGTCTGATGCGTAATAGATGAAGTTGGGCCATCTGTCGGCATCGGGGACATGTGTCCATATGCGTGAACCATTTCCGCCTTTACCGGCATTGTAGTTGTGTTCCACCCCGTCGGCAAATACAAGAACCTTGTAGTGGATTCTGCCCCTGCCCAAGGAGTAGGCATCGTAATTGCTTGCATTGCGGAAATAAGTGGATCCGTTCTGCGGTGTGGCTTGCAAGGCTGCCGGTAGCAGTATGGCAAGGAATACTGCTGCAAGGCATAATAAACCTTTCGTGACCCGACTTCTTTTGCCGCATCGGCAGTTCGTGGGGTCATAATAATAATTGTTGTTCATAATGATATTGTTTTATTTGGATTTTTTTTTTGAAATTGCAAAAATACGATTTTTTTTAAATCAGAAGACTTTTTTATTGAATGTAATCTGAGATTGTTAATTATTTTGTACCTTTGCGATTGGAATTTAAGCGGTGAAGTATTTGTGACTTTGTATGCAGAATGCTGATTTTTAATATAATATTGAAGTATGGCACAAGATAATTATGCAGGAGTAAACGCCCGGTTTGGCACAAAAAGGCTCCAATATGAAACCCCGTGCGTCAAGGTGGTGCAATTTGTTGTAGAGAACGGTTATACCGACTCTAACATTCAGAAACTCGGATTGAGGGACGACATAGGAGACATTAATTTAGAGAGTCGCAGCACCACTGGTGGCAATTGGGGCAATGAGTCGGACGAACATTGGTTTTGATGAGCAGATGTAGTACATGCCCAAATACTAATGAATTGCAAAGAATATGTTTAAAGAAATGAAAAACACGAAAAAATACGGTTTGATGACTATCATAGCACTGCTTGGCGGTGTGTTGGCAGCCAGTAGCTGCCAAAAAGAGAACAACACGGAGGACATTCCCGAAGGGGCTGTCTTGATTACCGCTGAAGGCTTTGGCGGCATGGAGGGCGACAAGACTTCGGTGAGTGCCGAGAGTGTGGTTTGGGAGAACGGGGACAGAGTGAGCCTCAATGGTGCCGACTATACCGTCACGGTGAGTGGAAACAAGGCTTACGTTTCGGGCTTCAGCAGTCCTGACGACCCGTTCCGGGGCATTTACCCCGCTGGCTTGACGGCTGGCACCCAGACGGTGACAGTCCCGTCGCAGTATGAGAGCCATTACAACAACGGACGGCAAGTGTTACATCTGCCCATGTTGGCCATGGCTGGCGCTGGTGCCGATGCAATCCGCTTCCGTCATGCCACGGCTGCGGTTCGTGTGCTGGTGAAGAACTCGTTAGACGTGGATGTGGTGGTGACTGGAGTAAGGGTGAGCAGTGAGGAAGGACAACTGTGCGGCACACGGGGTGTGACCCTCGGTGTGGGGACCCTCGCAGTGGCTGCCCAAAGTGAAGACGATGCGATTGCCGATGAGGACAAGCAGGTGTCGGTGCTGTTGACCGACAGCCCCCTCTTGGCTCACGGCGGCAGCGACATCATTGAGGTGCAGGTGCCCATCCTGCCTGTTGCAGCAGGGGATATGACTATCACCGTATATGCACACATGGCTGGAGCTTCGCTTGGTGCCAGGAATTTCACCTTCACCCATACGGATTCGCACGCAGCACTCGCCCGCAATGTGATGATGACTGCCCGCGTCAACCTCAATACCGATGGAGGACGTACCACCGAGGACACCAAAGGCCGTTTCTCGGTGGGGGAGAATAGTCAGGTGGTGTTTGCCCAAGGCAACCTGCAATATAACGCCGGCACAAACACATTCCGCTTTGCACCCGAACAGTACGACGTCATCGGTGACGGCAACAGCCATGTCGCTTCCAACTATTCGGGATGGATAGACCTGATGGGCTGGGGCACCAGCGGCTATGAGGGCAGTTACCCCTATCTGTCGACCACCAACGTGACGGATTATGGCCCCACCACCGGCGACATCGCTACGACACAGTACGACTGGGGTGTGCACAACGCCATCGAGAAGGCTGGAACTGCCGGCACCTGGCGCACCTTGACAAGCAGCGAGTGGCATTACCTGCTGAACGACCGCAGTGCGACCAAGCGCTTTGCAAAAGTGGCATTGTCGGTTAACGGCACCACGGTCAATGGGTTGGTTCTGTTCCCCGACGACTACAATGTTACCGATGGGCTTAGATGCAATCAGCCCAACCTTGGATACGAAGGCCAAGGAGGGTCGAACATACTGTCGTTGAGCCAGTGGCAGCAGATGGAGACCGAAGGCGCCGTATTCCTGCCTGCAGCGGGATATAGAGAGGGTACTCAGCCCAGTTCAGTGGGTGGTACAGGCTTCTACTGGTCCTCGTCAAGAATCGGTGGTAGTGCGCGGGCACTCCGCTTCGCCGACGAAAATTTTGTGTTCGACAGTTCTCCCGCCGTCTACTATGGGAATGCCGTCCGCCTCTGCAGCGATATTTGAACCCATTTCCATCCGTTGTCCCAATTTAGCTTTTGTTTACTTTTATTTTAGATATTGTTTATCGCAAATCGGTCATTATTAGGAGAATGGCAATCATTTTTTAACCCAAATCGGTCATTAGGGTTTATGTCAGATTAGTATTTGTTTCGAGCAGATTGGCCGCATCGCTGTCGAAGACGTAGCGGGTTACGGCGAGACAGGGATGTAGACAAGATGCCGAAAGAAATGCCGATATGGCATAAGCTGACCTGAAAAAAGAGAGATTGATTGAAAAGTCGTCCTAATGACTGATTTGGGTTTAATCAAAAAGTCCTTTTCGCACTGCCCTTGGTTCATTCTGTCACCCATCCTTCGACCTCCGTTCTACCTCAGTTCTCCTTCTGTGGAGGAAGAACGATGGGAGAACGATGGGAGAAGGAGCGAAGGAAGAGCGACCGAGCAACTTTTCTGTAATGTGTGACAGAGGTTGGCTCAGTGAAGTAGGATGTGGATTGCCGGCGGTCTGTGTTGCTATTCGGTGTAGACGATGAAGTGGGGGCGGGTGTCGATGGATAGGAGGCCGTTGTTGGCTTCGGCCTCGGCTTTGAGCACCCGGATGGCGTTCTCGTTGTCGACAAGGTCGTTCGTTATCAGCCGCGAGGTCTCACACCATCCCACCAAGGGGTTGTGGAGGTGTGTTTCGCGGTCTTCGCGGTCGGTGGTGGCCACGTAGTTGGTGGTGGCGACGGTGAGGGTGCGCGAGGCCCAGTCGGAGATCCATTCCCCATTTTGGTAGATGGTGGTGCCGTCCTTGACGAGGGAGTGGAGGGCGTAGTCGTAGTAGGTTATGCCCGAGCTATTGGTGTGTTCCGTGCTGGTGAAGTAGCAGTCGATGCCTGTCATCTGGGTCAGCAGAATCTTGCCGGCACCAGTCATGGAGTATTCAAACAGCTGGAGCAGTTCGGCATAGGTGATGTGGAACACGTAGAGCTAGTTGCCGAAGGGAAACATGTCGTAGACATTGCCGACGGTGATGTTGCGCGAGGGCTGCCCGTCGAGGGTGAAGTAGGTGCGGATGTAGGTACGGTTGAGGAAGGCCACGTCGGCCTCGCTGATGCGTTGCATGATGTCGCCCATCCAGTTGCCCATGACCGAGGCACGTTGTCCGCTGCCGTCGATGAAGTAGTTGGAGGCATCGACGGTGATATGCCCGATGACCTGTTGTAAGTGCCCGGAAAGGTCGTTGAGGGCGTTGTCGGAGACGGTGAGGATGTCGTCATCGAGGTCCTCGGCGTTCTGCCCAGCGAAGGTGTGGCGGTCGCGGGTGGCGTCGACATCGATGGTTTGCTGGTCGTTGACACTTGTGAACGAGATGTTGCCCTCTTCGTCAACCCTGAATTGGAGCTGGGCATAGGCGTAGGCTTCGCTCTTCTTGCCCCCTTGCAGATAGGCGAGTCCCCAGCTGGTCTGCCCCGAAATGGTGCGATGGGTGTGGCCGCCAAGCACGAGGTCGACAACCGAGCGCTCGCCGAGGCGTTCGGCTGCCTTGTCGGCGGCACCGTGGGTGAGCAGGATGGTGGCGTCGCACTGCCCGGTGGATTCCAGCTCGGAGGCGAGGCTGTTGGCAATGGTGTAGTTCTCTTGGATGGAGTAGCCTTTGTTGGAGAATTGCGAGGCCATGATGCTCATGGAGTAGTCTTCGGCAAAACCGATGATGCCTATCTTCACGTTGACGCTGCCGCCACGGGGATTGACTGCCGTCTTTTCCACAATGACGTAGTCTTTGGTGCAGGAGACTCGGTTGCCGTGCTGGTAGAGGTTTGCACAGACCACGGGCACCTCGTTGACGTGGTTGCGGCCGTTGTAGTCGTAGTCGAGCAGCGTGGCGTCGGGGTCGACCATGTTCTCAAATCCCCAGTCGAAGTCGTGGTTGCCCAATGCCACTGCATCGTATTCCATTTTGTCGAAGGAGACATAGATGGGCTTACCCTGCTGAAGGTTGGAGATGGTGGTGCCTTGGTAGAGGTCGCCGCCGTCGAGCAGCAGGAGCCGTTCTTTTCGGTAGGCTCCGCCGTGGCCGCGGATGTCCTTCACTTTGTCGGCGATGTATGCCAGCCGGTAGTGGACGGTGTCGGTGGAGGCGTCGACAATGTGGCCGTGGACGTCGGTGGTTTCGATGAGGGGCAGCAGATAGTCGCCTGCGGCCGGTTTGAGGGGGTTGATGTCCTCTTTTTGGCAGGAATAGAACATGGCTGTCACAACGACCACTGGCAGTAGAAGTTTGAAGATTTGTTTCATGGGTTGTTATTTTTAATATTATCAGGATATTTGACTGTTCGCAGTGAGTATCAACATGTTTTGTGGCATCATGCTCAATGCGGATACTGTGTTATCGGTTGCAAATTTACGTATTTTTCATGAATTAACGCTGGTGTTGGTATAAAGTTGATGTATGTGGTAACGGCAGGTCTGGCAGGATATGTTGTCGCGCACATTCGTATGGGGTGACAATTTGTCAGTGGCTGTGGCAGGGGTGACTGTTGGCATGGTAGTTGATACTTAGGTTGTCGGATTCGCCCGTAGAGGGTGGGTCGGAAAAGAAGTATCAATTAATAAGAAAATAAAAAAATAGAATATCATGGGTAAAATCATTGGAATCGACTTAGGTACCACAAACAGTTGTGTATCAGTCATGGAAGGTAACGAGCCGGTTGTTATCGCCAACAGCGAAGGCAACCGCACCACTCCCTCGGTAGTGGGATTTATTGAGAACGGCGACCGCAAGGTGGGCGACCCCGCCAAGCGTCAGGCTATTACTAACCCTCATAACACGGTGTACAGTATCAAACGTTTCATGGGCGAGACTTACGACCGTGTGCAGAAGGAAATCGCTGCAGTGCCTTACAAGGTGGTGAAGGGCGACAACAACACGCCTCGTGTGGATATCAATGGCCGCCTCTACACTCCGCAGGAAATCAGCGCTATCGTGCTACAGAAGATGAAGAAGACCGCTGAGGACTATCTCGGCACCGAGGTGACCGAGGCCGTCATCACCGT
>DBXQ01000074.1:18224-18648 GCA_002309955.1 Bacteroidales bacterium UBA1208 | reverse complement strand
TCGTTCTCCCATCGTTCTCCCATTAATAAAGGATAAATGATGGTAGAAGGGAGGGAAAAGGGAGGGGAAAGGAGCGGTGGCAGTGCTTCGGACAAGTGTTGCAAAAATAGGGTTGGAATAACCGAATGGCTGTTTTCAAATGACCGATGGTTGGTGTATGTCAGTTGGTCGGTCATCGCGGATTTGTAATTATTTTTTGGCAGCGACACAATAAAAACGCACTCTCCTTGTTATTAATAAATATTCATTAAAACACGCGTACTATAATGAAATGTAGCATTCCTAAAGGCACTCGCGACTTCCTGCCTGCCGAGATGGCTCGTCGCAACTATATATTCGATACAATCCGCGAGGTTTTCAAGACTTTCGCGTTCGAACCCATAGAAACCCCTTCGCTCGAGAATCTCTCCACCTTGATGGGTAA
>DBXQ01000074.1:14919-18217 GCA_002309955.1 Bacteroidales bacterium UBA1208 | reverse complement strand
TACGGCGAGGAGGGTGACAAACTTCTTTTCAAAGTGCTCAATTCGGGCGATTTTATGGACGGGGTCGACTTTTCGCAGGATTACCACAAGGTGGCTCCCCGCATCTGTGAGCGCGGCTTGCGCTATGATTTGACGGTGCCTTTTGCCCGTTTTGTGGTGCAGCATCGCGACCAACTTACTTTCCCTTTCCGTCGTTATCAGTTGCAGCCTGTGTGGCGCGCCGACCGTCCGCAGAAGGGCCGTTACCGCGAGTTCTATCAGTGCGATGCCGACATGATTGGCAGTACCTCGCTGCTCAACGAGTTGGAATTGGTGCAAATGATTGATGCCGTTTTCCAACGGTTAGGCGTGGAGGTGACCGTAAAGATTAACAATCGCAAGGTGTTGGCAGGTATAGCCGAGCACATTGGTGCGCCCGACAAACTGGTGGATATCACTGTGGCTATTGACAAGTTGGACAAGATTGGTTTGGATAATGTGCGTGCCGAGTTGCGTGAGCGCGGTCTTGAAGAGAGCCAGATTGCCGCGCTTGACCCGGTGTTTGCCCTTGCCGGCGATGCCAATGCCAAGCTTGGCCAACTGGCCACTCTCTTTGCAGGCAACGAGGTGGGCACCAAAGGTGTGGAGGAATTGAGGGAACTGTTTGGCTATATCGAACAGGTGAAACCGCAATGCCATGTGGAGCTGGACTTGACGCTGGCCCGCGGGCTGAACTACTATACTGGCGCCATCTTCGAGGTGAAGGCGCACAATGTGAGTATTGGCAGTATTTGTGGTGGTGGCCGCTATGATAATTTGACGGGTATTTTCGGCATGCCCGATGTGTCGGGTGTAGGTATCTCGTTTGGAGCCGACCGTATCTATGATGTGCTTACCGAGTTGGACAAGTTCCCTGCCAATCTGGGACAGCCCGCACGTGCATTGTTTATCAATTTCGGTGCCGAGAGCCTGCCGTATGCCATCAGTTGTGCAGCCAAGTTGCGCAGCGCGGGTGTCAGTACGCTTATCTATCCCGACAACGCCAAGATGAAGAAACAAATGGATTACGCCAACCGTTGCCACGTGCCATTTGTGATATTTGTGGGTGAGAATGAGATTGCGGCTCAGACCCTCACGGTGAAGGATATGTCGTCCGGTACGCAGAACACCCTTTCGCTCGACGAGGTGGTGACGATGCTGAAGGGTTGAACCGATAATAATTGGAACGATGAAAAAGTATAGTCTTATTGTGGGATTTCTGCTTGCCATGGTTGCAGGTGCCGCCTATGGGCAGGACACTGTGCGGTTGCGCGACACGGTGGTGCTTTTTCGTACCGATACGGTGGTGGTGCACCATACCGACACGGTGACTTTGCGGGTGGTGGACAGTGCCATGGTGCGCCATGTGCAGGAACGCGAGGCGTTGATGGCCGAGAAAGAGAAGTTCTACAAGGAAATTTTCACCAAGTCGGGTGTCGATCAGAACAAGATTGAGGCCGACCGCGACCATTACCGTCATTTGGTTGATTCGCTGAACAGGTTGGTGCGCGAGGCAGAGCTGGAGAATGTGCGCAAAGAGGAGGCCAACAAATACCTGTTGCAACGGGCCAAGGATGCCGAGGCCAGGGTGGCCGAGGCTACCAACAAGAAGAAGAAAGTGCGTGCTATACAAGGTATAGCCATGCGCTTTTACCGTACCCCGAATTGGGAGGTGCGTCTGCAACCCGCCGAGGAAACTGGCACCTACAATAAGGTGTTGCGTAACCGCAATGCAGGCAACATTGAGTTCGACTTTGTCACAGGTGCGTCGGTCATGCTGTGGGATTTAACCCAGTATTTCAACAAAGACCATAAATCGGTGAAGATCGGGGAGACCAACCTTAAAACTCCCGAGCTCCGAAAGTTTGACCAGGACTTTGCCTACGATTTGGGTATTTATGTCGGTTTCGGTGGAAGCAATCTGTTCAAGAATTTCTATGTGGGGCCTTCGTTCCGATTTGTGGATTTCTTCTATTTCACGGTGGGAGTCAACATTGCGGAGTATAATGTGCTGGTGTCCGGCTACGAGGAAGGCTCGGTATTGAAGTCGGAGACTATCGACGATGTGACGGCCAAATCGTGGCTGATGAAGCCTTTCCTTGCCTTGAGTATTGATCTGGACTTCCTGTCATATATTAAGAAATAGTTTGGAAACTCGTAAGGACATAAGTGACAACAGTCTAAATACAATTAGGTTGTTGGCAGCTCTTCAAGTCTTATACGGACATGCTATAACCCACCTTTCCATAAGCATGCCCTCAATCGTCAATAATGTCATTTACTTTTTTTTAGGAGTACCCATCTTCTTTACGATAAGTGGATTTCTCATATGGGGGTCTGTTGAAAGGTCTAATGGTTTCGGTAAATATCTTAAGAAGAGATTTTGGAGAATCTATCCTGAATTATGGGTAGCTGTTTTGGTTGAGTTGGCGGTACTGCTATTATTGTATAAAGAGCCGATCAACTGGTCGCATTTCGGATTGTTTGCCCTTACCCAAGGGACTATATTTCAATTCTGGACACCCGACTGTTTGAGAGGCTATGGCTGTGGTTGTCCCAATGGGGCTTTGTGGACAATCTGTATTCTTATCCAATTCTATCTCGTTGTCTACATTCTTTATAGGATGTTGCACAAGAAAAGTATAGCCATTTGGCTTATCGTAATAGTTGTTGCGGTTATTGTTTCAATGTTGACACCTCTCATTAGGTCGTTTATGCCCGAGATAGTGGGTAAACTATATGGAATGAGCCTATTGCCTTATTTGTGGATGTTTTTAGTTCCTTCATGCATGGCGGAATTCAAAGATAAGAGCATACCATTCTTAAAGAAATATTGGGCGGTTTTCATAGTGCTTGCGGCAGTCCTACAGCACACATACGATATAAGAGCAGCATATCCACTTTTTTATACAATCATGGTTTTTATGGGATTAGTTGGTGCTGCTTATACTTTGCCTTGCATTAACATTAGAACTGATATTTCGTATGGAATTTATATTTACCATATGACGTTTGTTAATGCCTTAATAGAATTAGGCTATACGGGAAGTGGATGGCTATTGTTATTGGTGGTTGCAGCCTCATGTCTTTTCGCATTTGTCTCGAACAAAACGATTGGCAACTGGTCAATGCGAATGAAAAGGAAGTATGCAATGTGATAATTTGAGATAACAAAAGAGGTGCTCTCGGAAAGGGAACACCTCTTCTTAGTTGAATTCCTGTGACAAGGTTATTTGTTGAAGTAGCGGTTTAGGAGGCCTTCGAGGGCTTTGCCGTGGCG
>DBXQ01000074.1:0-14903 GCA_002309955.1 Bacteroidales bacterium UBA1208 | reverse complement strand
TCGTGGATGGCGTCGAGGTTCAGGGCTTTGGCACGTTTGGCGAGGTCGGTTTTGCCGGCGGTGGCACCATACTCGGCGTCGACACGCATTTTGAGGTTCTGGGCAGTGCTGTCGGTAAGCACTTCACCCAGCAGTTCGGCGAATTTGGCGGCGTGTTCAGCCTCCTCAAAAGCGGCCTTCTCCCAGTAGAGACCAATTTCGGGGTAGCCCTCGCGGTGAGCCACACGGGCCATGGCAAGATACATGCCCACTTCTTTGCACTCGCCTTCGAAGTTCATGCGAAGGTCGGCCTTGATGTCTTCAGGGGCATCCTTTGCCACGCCGACGATATGCTCGGCAGCCCAGGTCTTGATGTCTTCTTTTACTTCCTGCATTTGTTTGCCGCAGATGGGGCACTTCTCGGGCATGGTGTCGCCTTCATAAACATAGCCGCACACGGGGCAGATAAACTTTTTACTCATTGTGTTCGTTGCTTTTTAGGGTTAATATTATGTTCTATTTAAAATACAAAGATACTACTTTTTCCCGATATGGAAATATTATTTTTTTACATGTCAAGATTTTTGTGTAATTTTGCATCCGATTTCAGAGTGAAATCACGAAGCGTTATACATGCTCTGTTGTTGAGAACGTGAGAAACTTCCGATAATAATGCAAGAAGGTTTGAGAGAAATGCGTATTTTGCAGACGGATAAAATATGCTCAAAAAATGGATGGATATAGACAACGTATTGTTGGCAGAGCTGTCACATGTTGCGGAAGCGGTGCCAGTGGGATTTCAGCTTTCTTTCGAGGAAGAAGACGTCGTATAGGTCGGAGTCAATAAAGTATTGCGTGCCGCTGCGCAGGGTGACAATCACTTGTTTCTGTAGGTTGGTTAGTTTGATGCCGTAGTTGGGTGAGATGTCTTTGATGTCGCCCCAAGGGAGGATGGCTTTCTGAACGGTCTTCCAGTCCCCATGCTTGGAACGTGTTGTGATGTTGGTGAGGGAAAGGTGGCTTGGAGTAACGACAATGCGGTCCTTTGTGTGCCGAAGGGTATGGACGATGGGCAATATCATAGCCAAGGCCAGTGCGCCTGACACCAGTTTTGCGTCCATGCCATCAGCCTTCATCATGATGTAGAGGAAAAGGGTTGTGAGGGCAACGTATAGCACCATGTAGAGGATGATGCTGACGGTGGTGCGGTAGACGGTTGTCGGGCGTTCGTGAGGCTTCCTATTCATGTCATGGGTTAGGAAAAGGGGTGTATGGTCACCACACACCCCTTTGAAAATGTCTCATACAATGGTTAGTCGAGCACCAGGCTGGGGGCGCTGTAGGCGCGGCCGGCCAGTTCTTGGTTGAGCATGTAGAGGCTCTTGGGATCGTTGCCGAAGAGTTCCATCTTAGTGATCATGTCGCGGGCGTTGGTTTCCTCTTCACCCTGCTCCTTGACAAACCAGTCGAGGAACTGCATGGTGCGGAAGTCCTTCACCTTGTAGGCGGCATCGTAGATGGTGTGGATGCTGGCGGTGACATACTCTTCGTGCTCCAGTCCGGCTTTCAACACGTCCATGTCGGTCTTGAAGACTTTGTCGGGCTTGGCAATGGCGTCGAGGGTCACCTTGCAGTCGTTGTTCTGCATGTACTGGTAGAAGAGCATGGCGTGGTCGCGCTCTTCCTGTGCCTGAATCATGTACCAGTTGGCGAAGCCGTTGAGGCCGCGCTGCTGGAAATAGTTGTTCATGTCGAGGTACAGATAGGCGGAGTAGAGCTCCTTATTGATTTGCTCGTTGAGCAAGTCGGCTACTTTTTTGTTAAGCATGTTGTTATTGTTTTAAAGGTTAAAATTCAATCGGTAATTTTGATAAAGTCGGCTTTGCCGTGTTTGCACCAGGGGCAGACGAAGTCGTCGGGTAGTTCATCGCCTTCGTATACATAGCCGCAGGTTTGACATACCCAGCGGGTTTTGCCGTCGCCTGTGGGGGCTGCCATGGCTTCGGGTTTGGGCTTGATATGCTGGTGGTAGTACTCGTAGGTGAGGGAAGGGTCGTTGTTGAGCAACACCGACTCGGTGATCTCGGCAATGAAGAGGGTATGGGTGCTCAGGTCGACCATCTGGTTCACCTTGCCACTGATGTAGGCGTTGGTATAGCGCGGCACGTAGAGAAGTCCGTTGCTGGAGCGCATCTCCATCTCGCAGTTCTCGAATTTGTTCACGTCGCGCCCGCTCTGGAATCCGAAATGCTGGATGACTGTCATGGGTGTATGTTCGGTGAGGAGCGACACGTTGAATAGTCCTGTGCGGACAATCATGTCGTGGGTGTAGTTCTGTTTGTTGACGGACACGAGCATCTGCAAGGGTGTGTCGGTGAGCTGTGGAGCTACGTTGATGATGCATCCGTTGTCCTTGTCGCCCTCGCGGGCGGTGAGGACGTAGAGACCGTAGCTCAGTTTGAATAATGCGTTTTGGTTGTGAGTATTCATTTTGTGCGGGTGTTTATAGGTGGCAAAGGGTTATTCGTTGTTCAGGTTCACGGCGATGAGGTCGGCCAGGAACTTCATGTCTTCCAGCTGGCTCTCTTTCATAGCCGACTTGAGGGAGATGTCTTCACCCAAAATGGTGATGTTTTTCATCTCCTCAAGGAGGGTACGCATCTGTTTGCCGCTTTGGGCTGCCCAAGTACCGTTCTCGATGATGGCCACAGTGCGGTTCTGCCAGGCATGGGCTTTGAGGTCGTGAAGGAGATCTTCTATCGGTGTGAAGATGCCGGCGTTGTAGGTGGAGGATGCGAGGACGATGTGGCTGTAACGGAAACACTCGCTCACCAGTTGGCTCACATGGGTGTGGGAAGCGTCGTACATGGCGATGCCTTTAATGCCGTGCTCTGCCAGCAGGGAGGCCATTTTTTCGGCTGCCGCTGCGGTATGTCCGTAGATGCTGCCGTAAATAATGAGCACGCCACGCTCTTCGGGCTTGTAGCTGCTCCAGATGACGTGCTTGTCAATATAATATCCCAAGTCTTGCCGCCAAATTGGGCCGTGTAGCGGGCATATCATTGCGATGTCAAGAGCTGATGCTTTCTTCAATAAGTTTTGCACCTGCATACCGTATTTGCCCACAATGTTGATGTAATAGCGGCGGGCATCGTCTAACCAGTCGCGGTCGAAATTCACCTCGTCGGCAAAGATATTGCCGTTCAGTGCACCGAAAGTGCCGAAGGCATCGGCCGAGAAGAGTGTCTTGTCGGTGGTGTCATAGGTGACCATGGCTTCAGGCCAGTGCACCATGGGAGCCATGACAAAGGTCAGGGTATGGCGGCCTGTACACAGGGTGGCACCTTCGGCAACGGTTTGCAGACGGTTGTCAATATTCAGGTTGAAGAACTGCCGAATCATCGTGGCGGCTTTGGCGTTGGTGACAATGGTTACTTCGGGATAGCGCAGAAGCAGGTCTTCTATCAGGGCGCAATGGTCGGGTTCCATGTGGTTCACCACCAGGTAGTCGAGTTTGCGGCCATTCAGCACAGCGGCCACATTCTCAAAAAATTGTCCGCTCACTGCGGCATCGGCGGTGTCGAGAAGGACGGTCTTCTCGTCCATCAGGACATAACTGTTATACGATACGCCACGGGGGATGGGATAGACATTTTCAAACAAAGCAAGCTTTCGGTCGCTTGCACCTACATAATAGAGGTCTTTGGTTATTTGACGTGAGTTTTGCATTTTGTGTACAGAAAATTATAGAATGCAAAGATACGATTTTTTTCAGATATACAATGTTTTTTTTGCAAAAAAGTTATTTTAGTTTTCAAGTCGTTTTTTTTGTGTATCTTTGCATCGGAATAATTATGTCCGGCAATCCGCTATTGGGATGTCTGTTTGTTCGTTTCTCAGCATTGCAAAGTCTCTTGTCGGCCGTTGTAATAACTGCATAATATGTCATTTCGCAAAACGATATCATGTATTCTTTTCCCGCTTACCATGTGGTACGCTGTCGGAGTGTGGTTCCGTAATCTGATGTTTTCGCTCGGTATCAAACGTCAGGTGGCTCCTCCTGTAACCACCATTGGGGTGGGTAATATTTGTGCTGGTGGGGCTGGCAAAACCCCGCATGTTGAATACCTTCTGCATCTGCTCTCTCCCCATTACGAGACTGCTCTTCTCAGCCGGGGATATCGCCGCAAAACCAAAGGATTCGTCCTCGACGATGGGTGTCACAGCCCATCTCGTTTGGGCGACGAACCTGCCATGTTGGCACAGAAGTTCCCCAAACTTACCGTGGCCGTATGTGAAAACAGGGTGGAAGGAGTTCAGAAACTTCTTCAACGTGAGTTACCCCCGCAAGTCATCCTTCTCGACGATGTCTTCCAACATCGCTCAATCAAACCTACCGTCAACATTCTCCTCACCGAGTATCACAAGCCCTATTTCTCCGACTTCATTATGCCATTTGGCGACCTTCGCGAGTTCCGCTCAGCCTGTCGTCGTGCCCGCATTGTCATTGTTACCAAGTCTCCCGAAGTAATCAACCCCATCGATCGCCACAACTTTATTGCCCGGCTCAAACTCCGTTCTCACCAGAGAGTTTTCTTCAGCCACATCCACTATTGCAATCCCCTTCCCCTCATGGGCACAACCCCGCTTCCTCTCGACACCATCGACGAAGTGCTTCTTGTCACTGGCATTGCCCATCCCGAACCCATGATTCAGTATGTGTCCGGTCTTTGTGCCGTCACTCCCATCAGTTTTGGTGACCATCATCGTTTCTCTGTTTCCGATATCAAACGCATCCGCAAAGCCTTCGAGCAACTCAAGGGTGCCCGCAAACTCATTTTAACCACCGAGAAGGATGCTGTCCGTCTTCGTGAACTCTCTTCCTCCGACATTATGGCAGGACTTCCCATTTATTATCTCCCCATTGAGATGCGCATCAGCTCTTCTTCCGACCAGCCTTTCGACCATGTCATCGAAAGCATTGTACACGAGAATGTCTCATTCCTTGAACGGATGAAGAATACCAAGTTTAATTTCTAACCAATCATGATAGTAGAAATTTGTGCCAATTCTCGCCAGTCGGCGACCAATGCCCTTACGGGCGGAGCCTCTCGCATAGAACTATGCCGCCGGCTCGATGTGGGTGGGCTTACCCCTGCTCTTGACGATATTGACTATTGCCTCCATCAGTTGCATCTCCGAACTCATGTCCTCGTCCGTCCTCGTGAGGGGGATTTCTGTTACTCACCTGAGGAATATGAAACCCTTTGTCGCGAAGTGGAGCAATGCCGTCAGCTCGGTGCCCATGCCGTCGTAGTGGGATTTCTCACCCCCGATGGACATATCGATACTCGCCGTACCCGTCAAATTGTACAATTGGCCGCTCCAATGCAAGTGACCTTCCATCGGGCTTTTGACGAAATCAGGCAAGACCCGCTCGAAGCGCTCGAAGAGGTCATCTCCTCTGGATGTCACCGCATACTCACTTCCGGTTGCCAGCCTTCTGCCGAACAGGGCATACACACGCTTGCTGCCCTTGTGCGTCAGGCCGCAGGGCGGATCGTCATTCTTGCCGGTGCCGGTGTCACTCCTGCCAACGCTACACACATTATCCAGCAGACAGGCGTCACCGAAATCCACGGCTCCTGCAAACAGACGTTGCCCGACGGTACCATCCAGACCGACCCCGAAATAGTAAAACAACTCATTAAATCAATAACACTATGAAAGCAAAATCCCTTCTATCAATCCTATCTCTTCTATTAATTCTCTCCCTCTCCTCCTGCCATCGTAACGCTCACTTCCTCACCGACAGCACCTACCGCCATCAGGTAGAGCAGGACTACGAAGCCCGTCTCTCTCAATTCTCAATTCTGAACTCTCAATTAAACCTTGACACCCTATGCCGTGCCGAACGTGAGGCCATGCAATTCCTCTACGCCTACATGCCTTACAGCGACCTGGCCGATTACACACCGGCCTTTTACCTCGACCAAGTGCGCTATGCCTTCACCGCCCGCAAGGAGATGCCCTGGGGCAAGATGGTACCCGAAGACATCTTCCGCCACTTTGTGTTGGTATACCGTGTCAATAACGAGAACCTCGACACTGCCCGCCAATATATGTTCCACCAGCTCAAAGAGCGTGTGCAAGGCATGACTATGGAACAGGCTGCCCTCGAGGTCAACCACTGGTGCCACGAGCATGTGGCCTACCGTGCCGCCGACAGCCGCACCAGTGCCCCCTTGGCCACCCTGCGCACCTCCCTCGGCCGCTGCGGTGAAGAGAGTACCTTTGCCGTTACCGCTCTCCGCTCCGTGGGCATTCCTGCCCGTCAGTGCTATACGCCCCGTTGGGCTCACTGCGACGACAACCACGCTTGGGTCGAAGTATGGATTGCCAACCCTGACGGCAAGGGCGGTGAATGGAAATACCTCGGTGCCTGTGAGCCTGACCCCGAGCTCAACATGGGCTGGTTCTCCATCCCCTCCACACGCTGCCTCATGGTACATAGCAAAGCCTTTGGCCGTTACCATGGCGACGAGGAGGTTGTCAAGCAGACCGCCCTCTACAGCGAGCTGAACCTCCTCAGCCACTACGCTCCCACACGTCATGTCACCGCCACTGTCTGCTCCCCCGACGGCAAGCCCCTCCTCGGTGCCACCATCAAGTTCAAGATGTACAACTACGCCGAATACTACACCTTAGCCACCTACACCGCCGATGCCCAAGGGCAGGCTTCCCTCACCACCGGCCTTGGCGACATCCTCGTCTGGGCCACCGACGGCACCCGCTACGCATTCAGCAAACTAGATGTGAGACAAGACAGTACCCTCACATTGACGCTGTCCGACCAGTCTGACACGTCCGACCAGTCCGACATTCTCCTCCTCGACATTGTTCCTCCCGAACCCGGCACTGCCAAGGTCACCCCCTCCGACGAGGCCGTCGCTGCCAACGCCCGCCGTCTCGCCTACGAGGACTCGCTTCGCAACGCCTACACCGCCACCTTCCCCACCAAGGACAACTTCAAGTCCTACCTCCCCAAAGACTGGCTCTGGAACCAGGAGCTATTCTCCGATGCCCAAGTGTGGGAAATCGTCCACAAGTCCGAAGGCAACTACGCCGAGATATACAAATACTTTGAGCACTGGCCCGGCCCATACCGCTCAGGCGAGCATATCTACGACTACCTCAAGTCCTATTCCGACAAAGACCTGCGCGACATCACCGCCGATGTGCTCCAAGCCCAAGAAACAGGCTTCGACTGGCTGGACCGCACCAAAGGCACCTGCACCAGCTGCCTCTACACCTACGACGTGTATAAGAAGGGCATCCTCCCTGCCCGCATCAGCAACGAGTTGGTGCGCGACTGGCGGAAGCCGTTGTTAAAAGAAATGACAGATTTTGCAAACTGGGTTGATTTGTCCGATAATGGGAGGACGTATCTAAAGCAGAGAATGCAGCCAGAGGCGTATAAACAAGATTATGAGGCATTGAGAGATTGGACGATTGAGAATATAGCGGTGGACGACACAGGCAACTACTACAATTGCCCCATCTCGCCCATGGGCGTGTTCCGCCTGCGCCATGCCGATCCCCACAGCCGCGACATCTTCTTTGTGGCAGCCTGCCGCGCCTTCGGCATCCCCGCCTACCTCGACAACGCCACCAACACCATCTACGTCTGGGACGGCACCGTCTGGCAGCCCCAATCCTTCTCTATCGAATCTATCAAATCTATTCCCTCTACTCCCGCCACACTCACCCTCACCTACCACGGCAAAGAGCCCGCCAAGCCCATCTACTACCCCCATTTCACCCTCCAAAAACTTGAGAATGGTGATTTCCGCACTTTCGACTTCGAAGACGACCCCCGCATGGCCTCATTCCCCGCCACTATCTCGATAGAGCCCGGCATCTACTGCCTCTCCACTGGCAACCGCTACCCCGACGGAACCGTTCGCAGCCGTATGGAATTCTTCTCTGTCAAAGCTGGTGAGAAAGTCACCAAAGAGATTATCCTCCTTCCCCTCATACCCCGCGAAGAGGATTTGTCCTCCTTGCCCAAACTGCCCGATGGCTTTGAAATCATGGATGGTGTAACCCTTGCCGATTATGCTGGCTCTACAGGTTGCATCCTCGCTTTCCTCGGCCCTCATCGCGAGCCCGCCAAACACCTCGTCAAAGAAATGCTCGAGCATAGTGCCGCTTTCCGCAAATGGGGTGGCATGACCTTTGTCGTCACCACCGACCCTGCCAACCGCGAGCTCAACCGTCTCCCCAACACCGATGTCACGGGCATTGCCGCCGGTATGCAGGACCCTGCAGAGAAAGTCCTGGCTCAAACGCTCAAACTCGATAAGTACGAGTATCCCCTTGTTGCCCTTGTCGATCAGCGGGGACGTATCCTTTTCCACAGCAACGGCTACAGCATCGGCCTCGCCGAGCAACTTCTAAAATACAGCAAACAATAACCAAATCTATTATTTCTATTGAATCTATCAATTCTAAATAAAAAAAATCATGAAAAAAGGAATCATTCTTTTGACTCTTGGCATCCTGCTCCTCAACGGGTCGCTCTTTGCCCAAACTCATATGCAGGTGCCCCATGGCAGTTTCGAACAATGGACCCCGCAACAGGGATACAGTGTCTCCTTCATGGGACTCAGTCTGCCAATCTTCGACACATTCTCCACCCCAACGGGTTGGAATTATCTCGCCTATCCTGTCAACGAGACCTTCTCGTTTGTCGGCTTGTCCATTAATATCAATACCCAAGTCCCCTTAGTGGTTGCCAGTCCCGTGACAGGTGTCGTCCCAGACAGCCTCAAGGCCGTCAAACTGCAATCCTTTATGCTCGAGGATATAATCAACTCTGCTGTCTATCCCTTGGTCGAGGCCAATCTCGACACCATGCTCACCCAGACAGTTCTTCCCACAGTCCTTGCCACAGGTTCGGTCGACCTCGATGCTTTCATCCCCATCGTCACCAACCTCCTCTCCAACATGGATAGCGTCGAACAGATGCTCGCTTCGCTGGCTTTGATGGATGTCAACCAACTCATCACAGGAGGAATTGCCCTCAACGGCTTTGAACCCACAAGGCTTACGGGCAGCTACAAGTACCATTCTGCAACCAGTGGCGACAATGGGGCAGTCCTTATGCTTGGCACCCACTACAACACTGTCACCCACCAACGCGACGTAGTGGGTGGTGGTGCCAATATCGCCCTTACCGACATCGCCAATTTCACACCTTTCTCTGTCGACTATGTCTCGCTCCACTCCATCCAGTCCACTTTCCCCGAGCAGGCACCCGATTCGCTTATCGTCATCCTGCTCTCTTCTGCCGGCGCCAGTATGCAACAGGGTTCATATCTCTGTCTTGACAAGCTCGAACTCTGGCACGACACCGTCCCCGTTGTCGAACCCGATACCTGTGCTTCCGTCGTCGCAATGGTCTCCACCCCCGACATCCACGAGGCGGTGCTCAATTGGAATGCCACAGGCGTAGTATACGGATATGAACTGGAATACGGCATCGCTGGTTTCACCCAAGGCAGCGGTATGTCCATGACCCTCATCAGCAACACTGTTACCCTCACGGGTCTTGCTGCCAACACCCTCTACGACGTCTACATCCGCTCCTTCTGCTCCGACAGTATCTACAGCGATTGGGCATTGCTGCAGTTCCGTACCAACCCCGACACTTGCGCTTCCATCGTATCATGGGTGGCCACTCCCGGCATTCACAAAGCCCAGCTTGCCTGGAGTGCATCAAGTGAAGTCAATGGCTACGAGTTGGAATATGGCCTTGCAGGCTTCACACAAGGCACAGGCACACGAATGTCGCTCGCCAACGACACCGTCACCCTCACAGGCCTCACTGCCGACACCCTCTACGATGTCTACCTCCGCACGCTATGCAACGACAGTGTCTACGGCAATTGGGCTATCCGCCATTTCCATACTAAAATCGACACTTGCGCCCGTGCGAGACATTTAAGTATACAGATAATGGATCAAGGGATGGCTCTACTTACATGGAATTCCAGTTTCTTCCCCGACCATTGGGAAATGGAATACGGTCGGCATGGCTTTGAACTGGGTACTGGCACGCTTGTTGTTATCCCCTATGCAATGGTTGACCTTCTGAGTATGTTGGGCGATGCTTTCGATTACAGCACTTGGTATGACATATATATACGTTCCGTCTGCGAAGATGGGATTTATGGTAAGTGGGATTCCGTTCATTACCGTACATTCTGCCCCAGAGCCTCTTCCATTGGTATGCGCTCTGACAGCCTCTCTGCCACCTCCGATGGTCTCGTCAGTGGCTATCAGGTCTTTTGGGCCGATACGCTGAATGTGGTAGACTCATGGATAGTAGAGTATCGGGAGAATTATTCGGCCATGACTGTCGACACGGTCTACGATACTGTCTTCAATATGCCGCCCCTTAAGCCTTCTACCAGATATACTGTACGCGTCTCATCCATCTGTGGCGACACCAATCGTAGCAATAAATTTGTGACTGTTGAATTTGTAACGGATCCTTTGCCAGTCGGCATTGACCAGACCGATGCCTTTGCTCTCACTGTCAGTCCCAACCCCGCACATGGCCAGTGTGAAGTAACCGTCCCCGGCAATGACCTTGTCGAACTGAAACTATACAGCCTTGACGGTCGTCTGCTGCAGACAGTGACCGCCATCGGCTCTTCGGCCGTCCTCCGACTCCCCGCACAAGGGGTATTCCTGCTCCAAGCCACTACAGCCTCTGGAACAGTGACCCGCAAGATTGTCAATAAATAAGCTGCACGCAAAAGGCAGTCCCGCTGCCTCTATCTACAGTACATGTTACTAAACCCCGAAAGGGCGATACCTTGACCGATGGCGGTCTCAGTGTCGCCCTTTCGTTTTTTTGTCGGTAGCACGTCAGCCATACAGGCCTTGTCGACAAAACGTTGCGGATGCGTCTTCGGGTCGTTCTGGGCAGTCCTTCGTCCCGTTCCTGCGAAGCTCTTCCTTCGCTCGTTCTCCCATCGTTCTCCCATCGTTCTCCCATTATTGAAGGATAAATGATGGGAGAAGGGACGGCCATGTGGCGGTCAGGGAGCGGGGCGAGAACGGGGGTTGCAGCGGTGAGGTACGGAGTTTGGTGTGGATTATTGGAGGACTTCGATGACACCGATGTGCTGGGTGCGAATGGTGACACCGTGGGCGCGGAAGTAGAAGAAGTAAGTGTCGGAAGGGATGCGGTGTGCGGCGGGGTTCCACCAGTCGTCGGGGTCGGAGATGTTGGTTTTGTGGTATACGCAGCGACCGGTACGGTCGTAGATGAAAAGTTCGTTGTAGTGGAAGCAGTTGTTCTCTAATAGGCCGCCAATGACGAAGCGGTCGTTCACGCCGTCNNGTTGGGTGTGACCACGTTGGGGTAGGAAAGGGCGGTGTCGCAATGGTCGCCGTTCCAGAAGATATAGAGGCAATAGTGAATAATGCTGTCGCAGCCGGCCTCGTTGTATGTGCTGACGATGTAGTCTGCCACAGTGTCGTAGAACACCGTGTCCATTGCGAACCAAGGCAGCTGGTCCTCGGTAATGCTGTCGCAGATGGTCGTGTCGCTACTGGGGATGATATTAAGAATAAAGGTGACAATGCTGTCCTCGCCGTGGCTGCCGGTAAAGAGGAAAGAGCCTTCGCCCTCTTGGTAGAATAGGGAGTCTCCGTATTGGATCGGCAGTTCGCTCTTGCAGGTGTAGTAGAGTACCGTGTCGTGAATGGTGTCGTAAATGTGTAGGTGGTAAATTATCAGGCTGTCGCACATCGACAAGGGGTCTGGTCGCTGTATGGTGGTATCAGTTTCGGTATAGAAGAGTATGCCGAAGCGGTTCCAGGGCAATTGGCTTTCAAGGACGGTGTCATTGTACTCGGTCACCGAACGGGGATGAATATGAATATAAATGCTGTCTGTATAAACGATGTCTCTATCCGTGTCAAATGCCTCGATGATATAGGCTCCCTCGGCAGTGCTGTCGGCATGAAGGATAAAGAATGGCGGGCGGGTGATGGTATGCCCGTCAGGGCAATGCAGTGCCACGCTGTCTGCCTGATTGATGCGATATATGAATGTGATGCTGTCGTATTCGCAATATGCCGTGTCCATATCAAAGCGGACGTATCCGGCAGGGGCATAGTCGCTGAGGTAGGTGTAGGCTGTTCCGCGAAGGCTGTCAGTCTCGATAACGGCCAAAAGAAACTTGTCTACGCTGCACGACACAGTCATCACAGAATCCCAGGGCACATAAGAGCTGACATCCTTGTTGCACCACGAGAACTCAGGCTTTTGCGGCACAGGGCGGAAACAATCAGCGGTGAGAATGGAAGGATTGCCATTGAAGAGTACGTCACCCACGGCACGTGTAGGAATGACCATATGAATGGCCAAACTGGTGCTGTCGGCATGGAGGTATGAAATCTGGTGCGACCCCGAACCGACCAGATGGGGAACCACGGTGGCGGCCATCAAATCGTTGGGAGCCAGTTGGTGAGTCATTCCCAAAGGACGTTCACTTCGAAAGTAATGTACCGAATCGAAGAAATTGGCCCATCCTACATTCCAGTCCATGCCACCTGAGTTGCCACCTCCTCCAGGCCAGATACGATAAACACCAGTATCAATGTAGTCGGTTGCGCGGAACAAATCGGAAGAGGTAAAGCCATTGATTCTCACATATTCCATGCCCCAATGCGTGAGGGGTATTAGTTGCTCGCCTGCCGGGTTGGAATGGCTGGCACTGGTTCGCGACCGCATAGCGTTGTCTGAGAAACTGATGGCGATCGGCTGCGAAGCGTGTATTTTGGCTTTCATAAAACCATAGGCTTCAGGGGGACTTTGGATGGCGTAGGACTGCCCGCTATTGAGAGTCACAGCCACGGTGTCGCCCAAGCCGATGCTGTCCAACATGGCGATGTTGCCTCTGTTGACCCAGCGGGGGGCAACAATGAGAACGTGGGTGCTGTCCTCGGTGGCTATCATCGTGATGCTCTGCCCTTCGGCAGAAAGGCGGTATGGTAACGGTGTCAGCACTTGAAAGTCGGTGCCGAGGGCGTTGCGCCCCTTCAGCGTGAAGGTCTCACGCTGTGCTGTTGTGATTTGGTAGTAGCAAGTGATGGGGACGGTAGAAGTGATGCGGTAACCGCGATTGAGGACGGTATTATATGGGTCAGTGACACTGTTGAAATACTCGGTGCTGCTGACAGTATATATGGTGTGGTCGTGCGCCACCATCGTGAAAGATGTCACAGGCATATAAGGGTTGCCTGGCTGTGAGATGGTGATGTCGGCAGGTTGGTCGTAAGTGTGGAACACAAAACGCCCTGGGTCAGGTGTCGGTGGCAGGGCAAACCAAAAAACCGTATCGGTCTGCGCGTTGCATACCGACGATAAGAATAATGCTATGACCAATAATAACCGCCTCATGTAAAAGATAAGGACTAAGAAGTTGGACGGCTGACGTCGAAACTTCTTAGTCCTTTTCTCTTAGTTCTTACTTACATTAGTATCCGAAGATGTCTTCGAGCTTCAGTTTCTTGACCTTGCCGAATTTGGCGAGGGCGTTGAAGTCCATGTCGGCTTCCTTACCGAGGCACATGTAGACCTTCTTCTGGCCTTTAATGTACTTGTGGTTGAAATTGATGACATCCTGCATGGTGACATTGGGATAGGCTTCAAAGAGCATCTTGGCATGGTTTTTCTTGGGGTTGAAGCCCATGCGCTCGTAGTAGAGGTAGCTGTTGATGATGCCCATCTTGGTGGTGCGTGCGGTGCGGATGGCACTGATTTCGGCTTCCTTGGCCATGTTGAAGTTGGCTTCGGCCACAGGCATTTGGTCAAAGAGCTCGTTGAAGGCGTTCATGGCGTCGATGAGTTTGTCGTTTTGGGTGGCGATGATGGCGGCATTGGTGAAGTAGCCGTCCTTGTCGCTGGGAGTGGCATAGTAGCTCTGGGCGCTGTAGGCGAGGGAGCGTTTCTCGCGCATCTCCTGGAAGACGATGGCGTTCATGGAACCACCGAAGTATTCATTGAAGATGTCCATGATGGCTTCGTTCTTGGTGTTGAATTTTTCACCACGGAAGTGCTCGCGCATGTAGGTCTGGTTGGCGTTGTAGTCGACAAAGTAGACGATATTTTCATTGACAGCCTTGGGAGTGACTTTCTTGTTGGCGGGAGCCTTCTTGTTCATCTTGTAGGTGTAGTTGTTGGCCAGGGCGCGGAAGTTGTCGACGGTCTCGGGGCCGTAGTAGAGGACGCGGTGCTTGTAGTTGAAGAGGCCGTGGAGGGCATCGGTGAGCTGCTGGCAGGTGTAGGCCTTCAACTGTGCTTCGCTGAGGATGTCGAGGGTGGGGGAGTCGGCACCGTAGGTACCGTAGTTGCCGAGGGCACGGAAGCAGTTCTGCTGGTTGTGCTTGGCGTTCTCACGGCCTTTGAGGGTGCGGGCGACGAGCATCTGGAGTGCCTGGTCGTTGGGCTGGACATCGGTGATGATTTCGTCAACGAGGGCCATGGCCTTGGTCATGTTCTCGCTAAGGCCGCTGATGGAGATGTTGATGTTCTCATTGCCGACGCTGACACTGTAGTTGCAGGCCAGTTTGTAGAACTCCTGCTGGAGCTGCTCGGGGGTGTGCTTGCTGGTGCCAAGGTATTCGAGCACGTCGGCGGCCAGGTCGAGGGTCTTGCCCAGTTGTCCGGCACGGTAGCCGAAGTCGAAGCGGTAGATGAGGTTGAAGGTTTTGTTCTCGGTGTTCTTCACATAGAGCACTTCAGCACCGTTTTTGAGTTTGGACTTGGTGAGGTCTTTGCTGAAGTCCACAAAGACAGGCTCGATGGGCTTTACTTGGCGGGCTTTGATTTCCTTGAGGAA
>DBXQ01000023.1:206-9166 GCA_002309955.1 Bacteroidales bacterium UBA1208 | reverse complement strand
GTTTGATAAATTATTGGAGGTTGCGTTAAGTATACTTTACAAAACATACAGTCCCCGCCGTGTGGCGGGGACTGCGCATAAAGGATGTGGGCAACACTGCCCGCATCAATGATTCAACAACATTGTTTTATTCAACATCTTTAACAAGGCGCACAGCCATACCATACGCACGCGTACAAGTGATTCCTGTAAGGGATGATTCGCTAAACACATATACTACACTATTCCCCGCCCATTGCCCCGTAGAAGTCCAATAGTATCCTGTCTGATCCACTCCGCTAAATGCCGCATTTGGATAACCTGAGATCACATCCTGATCATAATCACGGGAACCAGACGCTGGTAAAAACAACGCACCAGCCGCTTCCATCGCCTGCCATTGGGCAAGAGTGTATTCATTGTGTGTCCAACTTGAGCCTCCCCTATTGAACGTACAACCGGAAGGCAACGTCCAGCTGTCGGGCAAAAGTATCAAACCATGCACACCATTCACAGTGCCAATTCCATGTTTGAACCAAGCATTAGTACGCCAATTGGTAAGATAATCCCATTCCAACCATGTCAAAGTGCGCCAACAATTAGGCTGGTTCCCCCCATTACTGATAGCGTTATTGCCCCACTCACTATAATCATCATATGGATTAACCCAACCATCGTCATACCGGGTGGGGTTATTCCCTGTTCCCCACCCAAAGAGGTCTATCCAACTTCTTAACCCGAAGGAAGCACTGGTAAAGATATACGTATTACTGCATTTCTCACCGTTTTCATAGACATTCCCATAGGTGTCGTTGCCTACATAATCATACTGATGTTCGGCAAAACGCCATGTGCCAGTGTGGAGTCCGTACTGTAGGTTGCCTTGCGAAAAGTACACCTGGTCACCTGACTCATTTATGGTAAACAATCCAGACAATGCTCCCTGGGGCAACGGATTGACGAATTCGAGGCTATTGTTGCGCAAAGCAATGGTGACGATCTTGCCGCGCTGGATAGAGATGCTGTTACCCGCACTGATGGTCTTGGTACACACACCGCCATCACTGTTGTATATCTTTATCTGCATCCCTGCGCCATAGACGTGGACGGGCAGATAGATATAGAAGTCCTTCTGATTAGTAATATCCTGCGCCACGCTGCAAGTCATCGTGACGGTATTCGAGCCGTTGCCGGAATATTCCAGCGTGGGGGCTCCGCTGTTGTAATGGATGATATGGTCGCCCGTAAGCTCAATATCGCCCGTCACCTCAATAGATGAAATACTCACATCGCTCTTCTCCAACCGCATACGCAGTATGCCGCAAAGATACTTGAAGGAGAAATTTGTGCTGCTGCCTTCGGCATACTGCGGGAAATCCGTCAGCGATCCGTCAGCGGTAGCCTGCACCGCCGGCAGTTTGATAGTGCCGTCGCTGTTAGCAGCCGAAGCAGGATAGATGGCGCGGTAGGGAGCCGAACCGGCATTGCCACTGACGCGGCTGTATGTCACCCGGCCTGTGCTGCGTACCCTGGCCTGATACACACCCGAACCGGCACTGCCGAATACTTTAATCTGATCGCCCGTCTCCCACTGCACTGCACCGTTTGCAAATACACTCTTGCTGCCATCGTCGTCAATCACTTCCTCCTGCGTAGCGATGAAACTGTCGAGAGTTTCCTCGTCTTTCTGGCAAGAGACAACGAATAGGAGCAATAAAACTGGTAAGACAAATAATGATTTCTTCATAAGGCTGAGTTTTTTAGAAATTACACATAAGGTGTCCAGAGCTAACTGAAGATATCATCTCCGTCAATCTCATCATCGTCATCTACAATGACTTCGGGGTTGTCAGAAGTGTAGTAGCTGCCGTCAAAGCCACACTCTACACGGGTAATCAACATTTCAATCTGTGGAATCTCGTATTCCTGTTTTTCCAATTTTTTCATGTTATTGTTGTTGTTAATTATAAATATAGTGAATTACAAAAATTAATCGATGAATGTCAAGACAATGGACTTCTCTCCCCTTTGGGAGCGGAAACCAAAAAGGGCTGAGAAAAAAATAGCGTACAGATAAAAACCCCGCACCTTAAACCTTGCAAACAATGTCGCGTAGCAAATGGGGATAATAAGCTATTACACATACTATTAGTAGCAATATACATGACCTCTGAAAACTATCATTGTACTGCAAATATACTAACTTTTTTCAAAACGACAACTTTCTCTTCCGAAAAAGAGAACAATACCGCACGTATTCCACTGAAAACAGACCCTCTCGTCAGAGAGACGTTTTATCCCAAACCGGTCATTCGGCTAAGCAGGTCTCCGGCTGAGGATGTTCAAGAGCAAAGCGGAGACTCTTGAAATGGAAAGACTGACAATACCCGTTTTATTCTGTTTTCCGTCTCGGTGACCGATATAGGCTCGGCAGCTCTTCCGTCGCTCCTTATTCCTCAGTTCTCCCATCGTTCTCCCATCGTTCTCCCATTTCAGAAGGAGAACTGAGGTAGAACGGAGGTCGAATGACGAATGACCGAGCGGACCAAGGGCAGTGCGAAAGGGACTTGGATACAGGTTGGGGGAAGATTTGCGGAAAATGGCGTGCGTTGAACCCAAATCGGTCGTTAGAATTTTAACATTTTGTAAATAATACAATACCTGTCGAATAGCCGTTGTTTTTTCTAATGACGGAAATTAGAGAGGGGTCGGGATAACATTTTTTTTCGATTAAAAGGGACTGTTATTCTCCTAATGACCGATTTGGACGAACAGCTGTTCTTCGGTTGTTCTATGGTCAGATACCATAGAACAAATGACGTAAGAGGCACGCGGAAAAAGCGACGGGCAGTGACGGCATCCGCGCTGTTTCTATGTCCCTTATATTTTCGATTTTCGGACAGCAAAGAGGACGGCGAGGGTGCTAAGAGCCATGACCATGAGTGTGGTGAAGAGGAAGTCAACACCGCGCATGGCTACCGGGAATGCGGGGACAACGAAGTTGCTGCCCATTTTGATGATGCCGAAATGCTGCTGGAGGAAACAGACGATGAATCCCAACAGCAACCCTGCCAGAACACCAAGTCCGGAAATCATCACTCCCTCGATACGGAAGATGCGTCGCACAGCCGACCCCTCCATACCCATGGCGCGAAGGGTTGCGATGTCGTGCCGTTTGTCCATCATAAGGAGTGAGAGGGAGGCCACCAGGTTGAGGGTGGAGATGAGTACGATGAGGGCAAGGATGAGGTATATGCCCAGCCGCTCGCTGCGAAACACTTTGTAATAGATGGGCTGCTGCTCGAAACGGTCAAGTACACGGAAACCGTCGCCCAGCAGATTTCGTACCTGTCCCTTGACGCGCTCCACCTTGGCATCTGGGGTTAAAGCGAGGCAGAGTTGTGTGCACTCGTCGGGGGCATAGTCCATCAACTGCCGTACAAAATCGATATCGGTGACCACGTAGCGGTTGTCGATGTCTTGCTGAATGTAGAAATTGCCGCCGGGGAGGGCGTAGCCGGTGTTGAAGGCTTCCTCCATGGTGAGGCCAAGGGCAGTGCCCCGCTTGGGGATATGGACAGCAACGGGGACATTGGACACTTCGCGGACGCCCAAATTATAATACACTTCAGCACCCATCAGGAGGTAATGAAGCACAGTGGTGTCGGCAAGGTGTTGGTCGTCGGTACCCACCACGGTGTCGACAAGGAGGTAGCGGCCTTCGTAAAGGAGTGTGTCAAGCCCTGTCACACAGTGGTAATTATTGTCCACACCGCGCAGAGAGACGATGGCCTGGTTGTGACGATAGGTCATCCAGGCATTCTCCTCGACCACTTGCGACACGGTAGCAATCCCCTGGGCGCTGCCGAGTGCCTGGAAGTTTATCTGGGAGGTATGGAATGTTTTGCCTTGGGAGGGTTGTACCACCAAGGGGGCGTCGAACGAGTTGAAAAGGGTTTGAGTAACCTCACCAATGCCATTATAGACGCTGAGCACCACTATCAAAGCAGTAGTGCTGACGGCTATACCTGCCAGCGATATCCATGAAATGACATTGATGACGGTGCGTTGCTTGCGCGAGAAGAAATAGCGCCACGCTATATAAAACCCAGTACGCATCAGCCTTTGAGCAACGAGTCGATACGTTCGGCGTAGTCGAGTGAGTCGTCAAGGAAATAGTCGAGCTGGGGAATGATGCGCAACTGTTTGCCTTCGCGCAGTCCCAGACGGCGGCGGATGTCAGCGCTGTGTGTGAGGATGGCGTCGATGATGCCTTGCTTGGTGGCGGGCTCCTCTTGACGGTCGCGATAGGCGGGTATGGTGCCTATAGGCATGATGCTGACATGGACACGGGCGATGGAGAGGTCGGGCGAAATACGGACACCTGTGACGGTGATGAGCGAGTTGCCCAACACGGGTTTCATCTCTTTGAGGAAGATATCGCCCAAGTCCTGCTGTATGAGGCGGGAGATTTTATTCTGTCGAGTAGATTGCATGAATATTAAAATTGAGAATCGAGAATTGAAAATTGAAAAATGCGTTACAGCACTTTGTCAATTTTCAATTATCGATTTTGAATTTTCAACTATTACCAGCGCCAACCGACACGGACAGGGATAAAGGCTGTGCCCTGAACGAGCTGGATGCCTGCCTCGACATAGAGGCTGTGGTAGTTGCGATCCATTTGCTGAAGGGCATGGTCGTAGAACCAGTTCAATCCTGCATAAACTTCGGCATAGGGTGAGATGGTGTTGCCGTAGTTGTTGGGATTCATCAGATAACTGCCTCCCAAACGGGCACCGACCATGGGAGCCCAGATGTCGCCCACAGGACGGAAGTCCATGTCGATGAAGACAAGAGCCATGTTGCTGCTCTTGTCGAAACGGACGGGACGCATTGGGGCACAGAGTGTGTAGCCCAAGCCACCGCCAAGGAAGAAGTCCTGGCTGATGTTGATGCCTGCCATGAGGTTGAGACCCATACCCTCTTCGGCAAAATTGAGGTTGTAGCCTATGCCCTGGGCATTGGGGCTGCCTTCATTGTTGGTAGGGTCGCCATAGTTGCCTACGTTGTGGAGGTAACCGGCTTCGGCCTTGAACATGAATTCAACATTGGGTTTTTCCTGTGCATACTGAGCCGCGGCCACGCCTGCGGACATAAGCATAACTATCAGCGAGAGAGCTTTAATGTTTTTCATTGTACTATAATTTGCGAATGCAAAGATAAGAAATTATTTTGGATTAACACAATATATGTTCCGACAGGAAGGTTGTGACGCACGGTGTCGCCATCGTTTAAACTGCGTATTTCCAGCACGTTTTTACCTGTCATATCGAAAATTTGGATGTCGAATTTTTTGTCATATCCGCCTAAATCTATGCGGAATTCGTCAGCGGAGGGGTTGGGGTAAAGATGGAAAACGGGGCTATCGGAGGGGTTGGCGATGCGGACAAGATTGGTGTCGCATACGGCAAGGGTATACTGCCCAATGTGCAGGGGAGCGGAGAAATAGCCTGTTGTGATGGAGCTGCTGTTGGTCCGCTTGCGGGAGATGACTTGCCACGGGGAACGGCTGTCGTAACGATAAAGGAGACAAAGTGAGTCGAGTGTGGCTGTTTTTTCATAAAAACCCTGGTCGATGAAAGCCGCATCGCTGCTGCCGTTGGAACCCATGTTATAAAGGAAACGCCCGTCGGCAGGCGACAGAAGGGTTCCGGAGACCTGCCAATAGCGGTCGGCAATACGGACAATGCCTTCCAAGGTATCGCCGCCGGGGTTCACATAATGGTGTCCTATATGAATCCATGAGGTTTGGTCGGGTTTCTGTGGCATGTAGATTTTACAAAAGGTATAAGGCATTTCGGTTGTGCCTTTATTGGAGATGGAAGCGTAATGGTCGGTGCAGGCATCGGAAAGGTCGTGGTCGAAGTCAACAATGGCAAAAGCGGCATGGAAAGGGAGGGTGACCACGTGTTCGGAAAGACTGTCCGAAACGGTGAGCCAAACTTTTTGTCGTTCGGAACGATCGGCAGAAAAGAAGGTGACAGGCACGGGGCAATTGCGCGCATAGTGGTCGGTGCCCTTGATGTATTGACGGATGAAGAAATGGTGGTCGAATCCATTGATACCCCATTGCTCGATAGCGTAATCGACAAACCCCGGGTTGAAGACATGGAAGTCGAAGAAACCGGTGAGGTCGATTCCACTATAAAGGCTGAGGCTGTCGCGGAGACCGGCAGCATCGATGTTGCCGAAAGCACAATTGGTAAAGAGTCGATTCATGCAGGCATAGAAAAGAGAGTCGCCCAGAACACCCCGCAAGGAATGCCACACCAGAGCACCTTTTTTGTAGGTGGTGGTGCCATAGGTTTTGCGTTCGGGCATATTGGAAAGCGACAGGTAGCCACCGTCATCACGATGGGCGGTGAACATGACTTTATTAAGGTTGTCTTGATAGTAGCTGTCGGCCCATCGGGAACCGAAGGCAGCTTCGGCGGCAATCTCTTCACAGAAGGAGGCACCCCCTTCGTTTATCCACATATCGCCGACCGTGGTGCAGGTGACGAGGTTGCCAAACCATGCATGACCCAGTTCGTGGCACATGGTCATTTGGCAAGGGGAGTCAAGTGAGCCCACACAGACAGAGACGAGACCGATGTTCGACACATGTTCCATGGAGCCTTGGGGTGTACTGATGTAGCCGATACGATCCCAGCGATAGGGGCCGAAAGCCCGTTCGTAGGCTGGCACCACATCATCAAGAATGTCGAAAGAGTGATTAACATTGGCGCTATCGCGTCCGTTAAACCCCAGTAGGGCGGGATAGGTGCCATAAAGGCCTTCGAAGTCGCGTTCGATGATGTGCCAATCGGCCGTCGAGATAGAGACCAGATAGGTGGGAGTGGGCTGATTGATAGTCCACACACTGGTGTTGGTGCCGTCGGAAGCAATGGTCTCGCTTTGACGCAGACCGCTGCAAATGGCACGCCAACCAGGTTTAGCGGTAACGGTGAAGCGATAGGTGGCTTTGTCGTACATGTTGTCGCGACAGGGGAACCACGCACGGCCAAAGGCATGAGGATACTCGGCAAAGGCCACTCCGAGATTATAATAAATGCCGTTGTCCATGTGCAGACCGCCCCAACCGTAGCTTTCTACATAGCCGTTGCTGACGTAGGGAACGGAGAGGATGTGGGTGTCGCCGGGTTGTCCACCAGAGACGTAGACATGAAGACGCCTTTCATCGGGGTCGTAGCTGAAACCACGGGTGACGGTGCCGTCGAGGGAGACCGGATGGATGGTGTCGCAGATAAGGTCGAACGACACAGAACTGCAGGGTTTGGTCAGCACAAATTGTATCTCTGCAACACCTCGCAGTTGTTTTTGCACTGTGGCACCCAAGTCAATAGTCAAATCATAATGCAGTACATCAACTGAATCGGCTTGAGGGTCTTGTGCAAAAGTGCAGTTTATGGCAAATGCAAATGTTGCGAGAATGAGAAAAACAGATTTTTTTTTCATAATAGTATGATATTAAATGTCAATGGCTAACATGGACTGAACCATGCTCAAATTGCAAAGATACGAAAAAAATATTTTGTGTGAATGAAAAAATGTTTGTACTTTTGCAAAGTGATATCAAAATAATATCACTTCAGGAAGTGAAAACTGAATAGTGGATTATTGAGAAAGAACACTTATTAATTGTTAAACATTAAAATAATATAGACCGATGGAAACAAAAGAATTTATTCGTCCGATGAAAGCCTGGAACAATGGTTTTCTGCACTTATGCATTAATTTTGCCTTGCTCGCGGCAACCATTCTCATTACTGTGTGGCTTGTGGGAAACAGGCTCGACGGACTTGGTGCAACTGTTTGCAGTGTGGGCTGCGTATTGTGGGTGCTGCATATTATAGGGTTCATGATTATCCAGCCGAACATTGCCCGTGTGCTGATATTCTTCGGCAAGTACCGCGGCACGGTGACGGACAACGGTTTCTTCTGGGTGAACCCATTCTATAGCACCCGTAAACTGTCGCTGAGGGCACGCAACATGGATGTGGCCCCCATCAAGGTGAACGACAAGAACGGCAACCCGATTATGATCGGCTTGGTGTTGGTGTGGAAAATAAAAAACACCTACAAGGCTTGCTTCGACATTGAGGTAGGCAACACCACCACGGTGGACAAGAACGGGAACAAGACTACCCACGACAACGGCTACGACAACTTCGTCAACGTGCAGAGTGATGCCGCTCTGCGTAAGGTGGCCGGCATGTATGCCTATGACAACATAGACCATCACAGCGAGGAGCTGACCCTGCGCAGCGGCGGCGAGGAGATTAACGACCGCCTGGAGAAAGAGCTCCGCAGCCGTCTGGACATCGCCGGTATCGAAGTGGTGGAAGCCCGCATCAACTACCTGGCCTACGCCGCCGAGATTGCCAGCGTGATGCTGCGCCGCCAACAGGCCGACGCCATCATCTCCGCCCGCGAGAAGATTGTGGAGGGCGCCGTGAGCATGGTCGATTTGGCACTGAAGAAACTCTCCGCCGACGGTATCGTGGAGCTGGACGAGGAGCGCAAAGCCGCCATGGTGAGCAACCTGCTGGTGGTGCTCTGCGCCGACGAGAGCGCCAGCCCAGTGATTAACACGGGTACACTGTATAATTGATAAAGCGAGACTATCAACATGACTACGCAGACTCCTCACACTTGGAAGTTTTATGTCTTGTTAGCATTATGGGATTTCGTGGGCCTCTTCTTGGTGGATATGCTTATCGAAGGCGGATACACCCATTGGATACTTGTTCACGATCTTATTGCTGCTGTGCTCTTTACCGTCATCATCTGGCTCGTAGACCGGAAACCATTTAAGAAGAAAAAATGAAAAAGAGTTTTGCACTGAGGGTAGATGCCGAGGTTTACGAGGCCATCGAGAAGTGGGCTGCGGACGAGTTCCGCAGCACCAACGGGCA
>DBXQ01000023.1:0-199 GCA_002309955.1 Bacteroidales bacterium UBA1208 | reverse complement strand
GCCCTCAAACGTGCCAAACGCACCCCGCGGAAAACTTCCGCTGGTAATAAAGAAAAGGAGGACTAAAATGGAACGTCGTAGAATCATAGGAATTGTATTGCTGGCACTGGCAGGTGCTGCCTGCTTGATGTCGGTTGTTTGGAATCTCATCAGAATGCCGGAAGGCGCAGATACCCGAATCCGCATAGTAGTCTTTATG
>DBXQ01000028.1:2605-3951 GCA_002309955.1 Bacteroidales bacterium UBA1208 | reverse complement strand
TCCTACAGACTAAATAAAAAGGCCTGTCCACTCATAGAGGCACACCAAGCAAAGACATTACGACCTCTTTGAAGCCAATACGAATTGCCATGTAACAGCCATGAATACATGACTATTACATGGTAATTCTTTTTTTTACCCAAATCGGTCATTAGGGTTTATGGCAGATTAGTATTTGTTTCGAGCAGCTTCGCCGTACCTCTCCAGAGGGGTGGCACGAAGTGCCGGGGTATGAAGAAAAAGCGGATATTTTCATACTCGAGTGTAATAAATCCATCCTCTTTTGCGTTTATTGAAGAAAAGAACTCCCCATCAAAAAACATATCAGTTATGAAACGAATTGTATCAATTCTCACTTTTGCCATTCTTGCCGTCACCCTCTCGGCGCAGAATCTCGTCACCGTCAGCGGTGCTGTCTGTGAGATTTCCAATGGCTGCAACCCTGCTCCTTATGCCAAGGTGGAGATGCTCACCCCTGACGGCAAAATCGTCGTCAACACCCAGTGTGACAACCAGGGGAACTATCGTCTCCAAGCCCCTGCGGGCAAATACCATCTCCGTGTATCCTCCTTTGGTTATTACCCCACAGGGCGCGACATTTCGCTCGTGCAAGACATGCGTCTGGACACCATCAAGCTTTTCCCCGACGGGCCTGCGTCTGTATTGGGTGTCGAAATATTCCCTATCAAAGGCATGAACATCCAAGAAATGTACGACTTCAACCGTGGTCATTGCGTCACCACATCCGAGGGCTTCTATCGTGCCGTCCGCCATGCTGTGTCGTTCCGGATGGACGTCTATCACCCATTTGTCCGAACCAGAAATACAGCCATTTATTCTGAGGCAGGCTACACCTTCCATTTCAAACCCCGCTTGGGCGGCTGGGGCATTCATGCCGGCTGGGAGGGTGCCCAGTTTGGTGACCTTCGCCAAGATGTGTGGAACGCCTATATGGTAGGTGTTGAATATGAGCGTTTCCGTCCCAACGGACACATGTATCATTTCCGTCTGCTCTATCGCTACAGCTCTAATATTGGAGTCCCCATCTTTTTCTCTTTCGATTGGGACATCCCGCGTCTTTTCGGTATTAAAGGTCTCTCATTCTGCGGCTACCTTGATATATGGGGTGATGAATACTACTATGGAGGTGAAGATGGGGGTGCTAAGGGCCAGCTGGGCAGTCTGCGCCTCGAACCTCAGGTGTGGTACAACCTCAGCCACCTGTGGAGTTCACAGGGCAAAGACCATTACATGGGGCGCGAAGGGCTTGGGGTTTTCTTCAAACTGCCCATCAATTACTATAATCCCGGAGGCTGGCACTATGGTGATACCTACTACCGCAACGG
>DBXQ01000028.1:0-2555 GCA_002309955.1 Bacteroidales bacterium UBA1208 | reverse complement strand
GCCATGCAAATCAAACGCACCATCGCCCTATGTCTCCTGTTGCTGACGGCACATGCCGCCGCAGCTCAGTTTGTCTGCACCTATCGCGACATCATCACCGTTTATTCCACCAACGGCGACTACTGCGCCCGTGCTACCCCCTACTACAATTTCGACCTCTCCCCCTACGGCAAGACAGAGGTCTTCGATGCCCGCACAAACCAGCTGCTCTACACCATCCCCGAATGCCTCTCCAAAGGGTTCCTTTTCCTCAGCAACGACGGTGCTTCGGTGCTGCACCTTGTCAACTTGGAATACAAAAGCGAAGATGAAACCTTCTCCCACGCTTTGACGCTTTACCAAAACGGCACAAAAGCCAAACAAGTGTCGTTGATGGAACTGATTTCCTGCGATGGCTGCGAGGAGGTGTCCAGCCTCTTCTTCCACATAAAAGACACCGTTGTGTATGAAGAAGGTCGTCTGAAAGCTAAACACAACTACTCCGCAACCCAGTGCGAACAGGCGTTGCACAAGCGTCCGGCCTGCATCATCGGCGACACCGTGCTGCTCTGCACTGCCAACCGCCGCCTGCTGAAGATATGCCTACCCACAGGCGACATCACTTCTCAGCCGTTCGATACAAACTGCTGCGCCCTCATGAGTCAAACTCCGTCACCACGCATCGACACCGTGAAGTTCAGCTGCCCCAGTGGATATGTCACGGTGCAGGGGTACGACAGCGGAGAAGAAGCCTTGGCCAAGAAGTTGGGAATGGCGCCCCAAGGCGATACATGGTATCCTCGCTACAAATATTACTATGTCAAAATGCTCCTGCGGATTGACCGTCAGGGCAAGGCAACGATAGTGCGGATGGACAACCGCGATTCACTTCCCGAGAACCGGCTGCGCAAGGCCGTCGACGACATGACCTTCTACGCCGACAACTTTCCCGAGGGTGTGGACTACTGGTATCAAAAGATCTTCGGCACGATGCGCAAGCGCAACCAGTTTGTCGCCCGCCGCGAGGGGAAGATTGAACAGGCAAAAGAGCAAGCTGCCTATCAGCGCCGCCTCGTAGCCGACAGCATCAACGGCATATATATCCCCCGCAACCTCGAAGAGGGTTTTCACATCCTCGACACCATGCTCTCCGCCAATGACATCAGCCTTATCCGCTCCCTCCCCGACAGGGAGGCGATGAGTGAGTTCCACTTCGGCCTCGGCATGTGGTTGCGCAACAACTGGGGCTTTTGGGGCGGCTCGCGCCTCCAGCAATACTTCCTTCAGCGAGGGGTTGAGCATCCCGACAACATGTCCGGCACATTGCTGGAATACTACTACGACTACCTCCACGGCAACCACCAAGGCTGGCGCGCCTTCGACACAACCATCCCCCCAGAGACCACCAACGACCAATAGCACCCCATGAGCGAACACTGGGACATATACGCCGACTGGAACCCGTGGCACGGCTGCACCAAGATAAGCCCCGGCTGCAAATACTGCTACGTCTACCGTCAGGATGAGATGTACGGCAGCGAGATAGGCAGTGATGTGGCCCGCAAAACCGCCAACTTCAATCTGCCATTGAAACGTCGTCGCGACAAGAGCTACAAGATACCCTCCGGCCGTATGGTCTTCACCTGCTTCACCTCCGACTTCCTGCTGCAGGACGCCGACCCCTGGCGTCCCGAATGCTGGGCTATGATGCGTGAGCGTTCGGACCTGTGGTTTTATTTCTTCACCAAAAGGATAGACCGCTTTATGGATTGTGTTCCATCCGATTGGGGCGAAGGCTACGACAACGTGCTGGTGGGCTGTACCGTCGAAAACCAAGACCGCGCCGACTACCGCCTGCCCATTTTCCGTTCGCTCCCCATCAAGCACAAGTCCATTATCGCATCGCCATTGATAGAGGCCATCAACCTCATAGACTTTTTGGACGATACGATAGAGGAGGTGAGCGTAGGGGGCGAATCGGGGCGTGAGGCACGTCCCTGCCACTACGATTGGGTGCTCGACCTCCGTCGCCAGTGTGTCGAAAAGGAGGTCCCGTTCCGTTTTCACCAAACCGGTGCCCGCTTTGTCAAAGACGGCAGGATGTACTATGTGCGCCGTCCCTTCCAGCTGAGCCAAGCCCACAAAGCCAATATCGACTACCGCATAGGCCGCTTCTTTGCCCCCGAAACAGCCCGCTGGCAGTGGAGCGACACCGATTACCCAGACCGCGACCTCCCCAACGACCTTCAGGCGTAACCGCATTTCAAGAATGTTGCATTGTCGTCGGGAAGGCGTACTTCTGTAGCACCAAGTCCAGACCTTCTCCCAACGTTCCCCCCATCGTTCTCCTTTTGAAATGGGAGAACTGAGGAATAAGGAGCGAGGGAAGAGTAGGCGGGTCTATATCGGTCATTGAGGCGGGAAACAGCATAAAACGGGGATAATCAGCCTTCCCGTTTCACATGTCTCCGCCAAAGGCCTATTTAGCCAAGTGACTGGTTCGAATCTTTAACCCAAATCGGTCATTAGGGTTTATGGCAGATTAGTATTTGTTTCGAGCAGATTGGCCGCATCGC
>DBXQ01000080.1:7939-9249 GCA_002309955.1 Bacteroidales bacterium UBA1208 | reverse complement strand
AAGTTGCGGATGTTGCGCATGGAGGGGTTCTTGAGGTGTTCCTGGCTGCCGAGGGTGGTCTGGTTGCCGTAAGGATGATGGGGGAAGAGGGCAGCAAACATGGCCTCGTTGGCTTTGCGGCCATCCTTGGTAAGGGACATGTTCTTTTCCTCGTAGATGGTCTCCAGCTCGGTGTGGAAGAGGCGCAGGACGAGGTTTTGGAAACGGTCGGCCTGAATCTCGCACCAGGTCTCCAACTGGTTGTTGGGGATGTTTTCGACATACATGGTGTAGTCGTTGGAGGTGAAAGCATTGGTGCCGGTCGAGCCGATGGCGGTCATGGCCTTGTCGTACTCGTTGGCGACGGCAATCTTCGAGGCCTCGTAGCTGAGGCTGTCGATCATGTGGTAGATGGCAGCGCGGGTGGTGGGGTCGTTGAACATGCGGTAGGCTTCGAAGAGGTCTTCAATCTTCTGGATGAGGACTTTCTCCTTCTCCCAGTCGGTGGTGCCGAGCTTCTGGGTGCCCTTGAACATCATGTGCTCAAGATAGTGTGCCAGACCGGTGGTCTCGTGCGGGTCGTTGCGCGAACCGGCACGCACGGCGATGTAGGTCTGGATTTTCGGAGCGTCTTTGTAAACGCTCATGAATACCTTCAGACCATTGTCCAATGTATACTCGCGCACATTCAGCGGGTCGTTTGGATAGGTCTTGTACTGGTAGGTTTTCTGAGCCATGAGGGTGCCGCAGGTGAGCACAGTCAGAGCTACAAAGCAGAAAAAGAAACGTGCTTTTTTCATATAAATATTTATTTATTAATAATATGTGTTTGTTGTTTCCATGTTTTGAGACTTCAAAATTACGAAAAAAAATTAATTAATAAAGAAAAAAAGTGAGGTTGCCTTTTGTGAAACAAGTTTGGAGGGAGTTGTGTATGGGTATATTGGGGGAAACAATGTACTTCTCTGTAAAAAAAAATGAATGATTGAGTTTTATTTTGTATTTTTACAAATTATTCTGTGCCATGGATAATGGTGCAAAGTTTTTGTATTCAGAGAAATAAAATAAGCACACCAGTATGAAGAACACAGGAAACTTGCTTTTGGAGGGCATGGAGAGGCTCGGATTGATAGCCGCCCGCATTAGACAAAATCAGGGGCCAATACCCCGAATTGAGATTGACATTATTTTGGAGGAATTGCGCAATCTCTACATGGAGGCACTCCAATTGGAGGCTGAGAACGTAGGTTCGCAGGTAGCTGATCCAGATCAAAGGGCTGTTGAAGCAAAGCATCAAGCCGAAATGGAGGCTGCCCGCAAGGCGGAGGAAG
>DBXQ01000080.1:1217-7761 GCA_002309955.1 Bacteroidales bacterium UBA1208 | reverse complement strand
GAGGAAGCCAAACGCAAAGCCGAAGAGGAGGCTGCCCGCAAAGCAGAGGAAGCCAAACGCAAAGCAGCTACCGAAGATTTGAAACCTATTTTTGCACCTGAGACTACCGAATCGGAGGTAATCCCTGTCATTGAACCGGTAATGGAGGAAATAGAGGGTAATCATAATGATGAGTTATTTGCTGAGCCCCAAGATTATCAGGCTAAATCTACTCAAAAGAAAGCCCAGGAATCTTCACTTTTCGATTATTTTAAAAATGATGTAGACAAACCAAAAGTCCGCACGTTGGCAGATACACTAAATAAGCACAATATCAATATTGAGGAACAGTTGGAGACCCGTGTGAATGCCAAGAAGGTCGACGACCTGCGTACGATTATCAATATCAACGACAAGTTCAGTTTTATGAGCGAGCTGTTCCACAACAACATGAAAGCCTATAATGATTTCATTATGAGACTCAATAGCTATAACAACAGAGAGGAAGCTTTGGCCTATGTGGCCGAGGTAGCGGCACAGTACATGTGGCATGAAAATTCGTTGGTGGTTAAAAGTTTCTATAAAATCTTCGACCGCAAATTCTGATTATTTTACAATAGAACCTAAGTCCCTGCAACCCGAACAAAAACAACTATGAATAATCGCAAAGCTATCTTGTTCTCAGCCCCTTCGGGCAGTGGCAAGACTACCATCATCAGAGAGATATTGAAACGTTTCGACTGTTTCGAATTTTCTATTTCTGCTACCAGCCGCCCTGCCCGTCAGGGTGAGCAGAATGGGGTTGACTATTATTTTCTTTCGCCCGAGGAGTTTGAAAAGAGAGTGGGGGAGGGCCAGTTCTTAGAATGGGAAGAGGTATATGCTGGTACCCGTTATGGAACCCTCAAATCGGAAATAGACCGCATTTGGAACAACGGCCATGTCATCATCTTTGATGTAGATGTAAACGGAGGCATGAATATCAAAAAGTATTTCGGAACTGAAGCGTTGGCTCTTTTTGTCATGCCGCCGAGCATTGAAGTGTTGGAAATGCGTTTACGCAACCGTGGTACCGAGACCGAAGAAGCCATTGTCAAACGGTTGTCCCGCAGTGCTGCCGAACTGAAGATGGCAGATCAATTCGATGTGACAATTCTGAATGACGATTTGAACCGTGCAGTGGACGAGACCCAACGAGTCATAAACAATTATCTCAGCAGATAATCAAAGAATAAAAGAATGGATGCACTACTGGCTTTTATCAAACGGTACAACTTCGTCTTTGTCTTCTTGATATTGGAGATTCTGGCTATTATCTTTATTACCCAGAACAGCAACTACCAAGGCTCGAAGATTGTACAGGCAGGCAATGCCATAGCGGGTCGCTGCTATGGTACCATTTCGATGGTGGGAGACTATTTTGGGCTGCGTAAGGAGAACGAACGTCTGGCTGCCGAGAATGCCCAGCTAAGGGCTCAATTGGAATCGTCATATATCAGCTACAACTTGCGCGAATTCACCAAAGAGGACACAGTATACAAGCAACGCTATAGCTATACCGAAGCCCGTGTGGTGAAAAACTCGTGGAACCGCCCCAACAACTACATCATGATTAACAAAGGCCGTAAACAAGGCATCAAGCTTGATCAAGCCGTCATTTCACCTCAAGGCATTGTCGGTGTGGTGGTGAATACCACTGACAATTTCGCCACAGTCATGCCGGTGCTGCATTCCAACAGCCGCAACAGTGTAAAAATAAGTCGCATCAACACCAATGGCTCGTTGGTATGGCGAGGTGGAGATTTCCGCTATGCCACCTTGATTGACATTCCCACCACTCATAAATTATTCGCTAACGATACCATTGTCACCAGTGGCATGGCCAACGATTTTCCAGAGGGAGTGATGGTGGGCTTTGTTGAGCAAACCATGAGCGAACGGGGCAGTGGCTTTTATACTATCAAAGTACGTCTGGCCACAGAATTCACCAAGCTGGACCACGTGTATATTATAGACAATCATTTCAAGGCAGAGCAGGATTCGCTGATTGCCCGAACACAGATGGAGGACGAACAGAAATGACAAAACTGGTTTTATCGAATATATTCCGTTTTGTGGTGCTCATTGTGCTGCAAATATTGTTGCTCAATTATGTCAGTTTTGGTGGCTACATGATACCGTTTATTTACATTCTGGCTGTATTGATGCTTCCTACCCGTTTGGGCAATATTCCTTTGTTGCTGATAGCCTTTGCTGCAGGTGCCCTGATTGATATTTTTTGTAACATTCCGGGCTTCCATACTTTTAGCTGCACGATGATGGCCTTTATACGAGTCATCATCGGCAATCGTATGCTCACTCGCGACGACCCCGAAGCTGTCATTGATGTTCCCAGTGCCTACACCGTCCCTTTGCAGCCTTTTGCAATGTATCTTTTAGTCATGTCGGTGGTTTACAGCTTCACTTATTGCATGCTCGAATCGTTCAGTTTTGGCAATTTCTGGATGACCATGCTCTCCATGTTGCTTGATGCTGTAGGTACTTGGCTGTTGCTAATGCTGAGCCAGTTGTTGATTTCACCCCAAAAGAAATGACAACTATGAGACGCTTTCTTCTTATCACACTGTTGCTTGCCGTTAGCTTTACTACTAATGCTCAGTCGGCTATTGGTGAGTGGAAAGACCATAATTCCTTTGTCGCTGTCCGTCATGTGTGCGTGACACAGAATGATATTTATGCCGCCACGCGCATGGCACTTTTCCGTTATCATGTTGACGACAGCTCCCTCCACCCAATGACCAAGGTGAATGGATTGACCGATGTAGGTATCAGCACCATCGCCTACGACTCGGCTTCCCATTGTTTGGCTGTGGCTTATGTCAACTCGGGTGTAGATTTGATTCAAGATGGAGAGACACACCATATCGCCGACATCCACTATGCCAATATCGGGGGAGATAAGAAGATTTACCATATCCGATTCAATGGCAATCGAATCTATTTGGCCACAGGTTTTGGTATTGTGGTTATTGATGCTTTGCGCCATGAGGTTGTGGAAACTTACTATCTTGGTCCCGATGGTGAAAATGGAGTGGTCTACGATGTCGCCTTTGCCAATGGCCTTATTGTAGCTGGAACAGACAACGGCTTTCTTTATGCACCCCAAGGCAGCAACCGTCTTCATATTTACGAGACATGGACTGCTGACACCCTTTCACCACTCAATGGTATGTCTGTCCGCATACTCGAGACGTGTCATGACCAACTGGTCGCTGCTGCCTGTACCAACAATCCCGACAGCATGACAGTCTTCTATCAGACCGATGCTGGCACATGGAGCTCTTGGGGCACTGGTGTTGTCCGTTCGCTTCATGGTCGGGGTAATTGCATAGTCCTTAACCGTTTTAACAGCATTGAGATTTACAATGACCAGTTTGCCCTTGTAGAATATCTCGATTCCCTGCCCCAATATGGTATTTCTGCCGAAGATGTCGACATTGATGCCAATGGTTCCCTCTGGATGGGTCACGTCTGGGCAGGTCTTGTACGGATACCCAAGTACCGTACCAATGCCTTCTCATACTGGCCTGTAGGCCCCACCAACGACGATTATGTCTATAGCCTTGCCTCCACCTACGATAAACTCTATCTTTGTCCAGGGGGTAAAAAGCCTACCTACGAAAGTGCCCTTCTCCCAGGCTCTCTTTCCATCTATGAAAAAGGGGAGTGGTCTCAAATCACCAGGTCCGAAGGCATTCCCGATTTCCAGGATGTTCTCTACATGGCCGTCGACCCCAAGGACCGTAAGCACATCGCTGCCACGTCGTGGGGCTATGGCGTGCTCGACATCCACGACAAAGTCATTGACACCCTCTTCGACCAGACCAATAGCCAGGGGGCTCTTGTCCCCTACACCAGCGGTTCGTTCACTCATCTGCGTGTCTCAGGACTGGCCTACGACCGTGATGGCAATTTGTGGATAACCAATTCTTTGGTTGACCGAGGGTTGGCAGTCCACTATCGCGACGGCTCTTGGCAGAACTTCGATATCAGTCCATTGCTTCAGGGGCTCGCTGTTGACAAGAAAGAAATTGACAAACTCATTTGGGACAGCATTACTGGCTACAAATGGTTTATTGGCAAAGGCAATCGTATCTATGTTCACGATGGTGAAAAGAAACAAGCTATCGTCAACCCCAATAATGGCAGCAAACTTGAGACCCATACCGTCACCTGTCTTGTCCAGGATCGTTCGGGCGACATCTGGTTCGGCACCGACAAAGGCATCAAGGTCATCTACGATGGCTACCGGGCTTTTTCCAATGGCGGCAACGGTGAAATATCACCTGTCAACTGTAGCAACATTCTTTATAACGAGGATGGCATTAACGAATATCTCATGGCCTACGAAAGCATCTCGTACATTGCTGTGGATGGTGCCAACCGCAAGTGGGTAGGCACTTCCAATAATGGCCTGTACCTTATCTCGGCCAATGGCCTTGAGCAAATCCATCATTTCACCACTGCCAACAGCCCGTTGGCTTCTGACAAAATCCTTACTCTCTCTGTTCACCCCGAGAGTGGTATTGTCTATATTGGCACCGACATGGGTCTGCAATCCTACCGATCCACTGCCACGGTAGGTTATGCAGAGCCGTTGGCCGACATCCATGCCTTCCCCAATCCCGTCCGTCCGGGCTACGATGGCCCCATTGCAATCAAAGGCTTTACCCGCGACGCTTTGGTTCATATCACCGACACCCGCGGACACGTGGTTTGTTCCACGAATGCCCATGGTGGGCAGGCTGTTTGGAATGGCCGCAACCTCAACGGTGAGCCCGTTTCGAGTGGCACCTATTTCGTTTTCGCTTCCGATGCTTATGGCAATATGCGTTCAGTAGTCAAAATACTCATCATACGGTGATACCAACGCTTTCCACCCCTGCCCTTGTGCTGCACACCACAGCCTACTCCGAGACCTCGGTGATAGCCAAGATTTTCACCCGGCAGCTCGGTGTTCGTTCCTATATCCTCAAAGGGGTACGCAAAGGTGGTAGCCGCACCAAGCAGAATCTGTTGCAGCCTCTTAGCTATCTCGACCTTGTGGTCTATAACAATCCCAAGACCCAGATTAATTATCTCAAAGAGGTGGCTCCCCACAAGGGGATTCCACAAAGCCTCTCTTTGGCAAGGATAGACGAAATGTCGCGTCACGCCATGCGGTTCTTCATGACAGAATTGCTGTACAAAACACTCCGCGAGGAAGAACCCATGCCCGACCTTTTCGACTATGTCGTCGATATGGCGCACTCCCAATCTGCTACGGTCAACGGTCAGTCGCCTATTCTTTTCATGCTCTCCGTATCGCGTCATCTGGGCATTGAACCCTTGGATAACTATTGCTCGCGCGAGCCTCTTTTCGACATGCTCAGTGGTCGTTTCCAATATGTCGGCGACCACACCCTCAGTGCCTCCACCTCTCAATTGTTACACTACTATCTGCAACATATCCATCAGGGCACACCTGCACCCCTTGCCACCCTTGCTCAGCGCACCGAACTCATCAACCGTCTGCTCGAATATTTCCAGATGCACATCAGTGAGTTCCGCAACTTCAAGTCGCACGAAATCTTACATACTGTATTACAATAATAAATTCAACAACCATGAAGAAGATTCTTTTTGTGTTTTTAACCGTAATGATGGCACTTCCGGCCTTCAGCCAGTCGTGCTATTGGGTGTTCCTCACCGACAAGCAGGGCACCACCTTCGACCCCTACACCTATTTCGACACCAAAGCCATTGAGCGTTACAACCAATGCGGTGCCGACCTCTACGACATCAGCAACTACCCGCTCAACAGCAGCTACGTGTCGCAAATCGACGCCATCGCCACCGAGGAGGTGGGTACCTCCCGCTGGCTCAATGCCGTCGCCGTCATGGCCACACCCGAACAGATGAGCCGCATCGAGCAGCTGCCCTTTGTCAAAGGCACCCATCTCATTGCCTCCGAGATGCAGATAGCTGCATGCAAGGCATTGCCTGTACAATCCGACCAACCCATCATCACTGACCAGACGCTCGGCGACCAAGCCATCCACAACCAGCTCATACGTATGGGCGGTAAAGAATTTGCTAAATTGGGCATCAACGGTAAGGGTGTCCGCATTGCCGTCTTCGATGGCGGTTTCCCCAGCGTCAACACCCATCAGGCGTTCAAGCACCTCTTCGACAACCACCAAATCATCAAGACCTGGAATTTCTGCGACAACAAGGAAGATGTCTACGGCTGGAACAGCCATGGCACCATGACCCTCAGTTGCATTGCCGGTATCGCATATCTCAATCAGAAGATTGGTCTTGCCACTGGGGCAGAGTTCCTCCTTGCCCGTACCGAGATTGACCTGGAGCCTTTCAAAGAGGAAGTATGGTGGACACAGGCCATGGAATGGGCTGACAAAAACGGTGCCCAGATTATCAGCAGCTCCCTCGGCTACGGCAAGGAGCGCTATGAGGTTTGGAATATGGACGGTACCTCCTATGTGGCCAAAGCCGGCAACATGGC
>DBXQ01000080.1:406-1178 GCA_002309955.1 Bacteroidales bacterium UBA1208 | reverse complement strand
ACCACTTCCGCCTGGAAAACCATCATCACCCCCGCCGATGCCGACAGCGTCCTCTGCGTGGGAGGTATCGAAGCCGACCTCAAGCACTATCACCACATCTCCTTCAGTTCCTTCGGTCCCAGTGCAACAGGCAAGCTGAAACCCAATGTCTGTGCGTATGGTCATGCTCTTGCTGCCAGCCCCGCTGGCAACGAGAAATACGGTCAAGTCGATGGCACCTCCTTCTCCTGCCCCCTCGTGGCCGGTTTCGCCGCTTGCGCTCTGCAGGCTTGCCCCGGACTCACTGCCATGCAGCTCTTCCACGAGATTGAGAAGTCTGCCGACCTCTACCCCTATTTCGACTATGCCTTCGGCTACGGTGTACCCCAAGCCTCCTATTTCTGCAACAAAAGGCAGAAAGCCACTGCCCGTCCCTCGTTCCGTTTCGTCGAGAAAGACGATGTGGTCGAGCTTCATCTCCTCAACCCCGTCCTACCCACCGAAATCAGCCGTCCCCTCTTCTGCAATGTGCAGAACGAGCAGGGCACCCTCGACGCCTATCGCCAAATCGAGATTGACAACATGGACACCGTCACCTATATCACCTTCGACAAGAAACAGCTCTACCGTCGCACCCTCAATGTCTGGTTCGACGGCTACACCGCCAGCTTCCGCCTCACCGACGAGCAGAACAAGCGCCTCGCCGTCACCGGCTATAGCACTGATTTCTCCTACCAAATGATGCCGGGCAAACTTGATAACTTCGCCTATTCGTCCACACTCAGCAAGCAAT
>DBXQ01000080.1:0-391 GCA_002309955.1 Bacteroidales bacterium UBA1208 | reverse complement strand
TCTTTCGGCAACAGTGCCAAATGGCGTGGCGACTTTTATGTCCAGCTCGGTGATATGTTCCGCCTCTCCTCGCAGGAACAAGATATCAAGTTCTGGTCTCCTGCCACCCGCATCGGCTTCCGCATCATGCGCGCCCTCGCCAAGCCCTACTGCATCGGACTTGGTGTGGAGTATGGCAGCACCCGCTATACTTTCGATCCCGAGAAACGCATCCGTTTCGACAACATCTTCGGCCTTCCAAGTACCGATGTTGACCATAAATACTATTTCTTCAATGAGGCCAGCCTCGAGCTCTTCCAACGCGTCCGCTTCGTCCCCGGCGGTCTGTTCGGCAAAGGTCTCAACTGGGATCTCGGCGCCTACGTCTCCCGCTGCTGGTACAGCTACCAGG
>DBXQ01000133.1:15797-16052 GCA_002309955.1 Bacteroidales bacterium UBA1208 | reverse complement strand
GTTGTTTATCGTATGTGTCAATGTTCTCTTTTTAAGCAATTCACAACGGTCGTCGGGCATGACGAGAAATGGAACCTGTTGTTTATCGTATGTGTCAATGTTCTCTTTTTAAGCAATTCACAACAGTCACGCCTATTTACTCGCAAATGCTGCCGTTGTTTATCGTATGTGTCAATGTTCTCTTTTTAAGCAATTCACAACGTCTCATAGATGCAGGTTCAAACATCGTGTGTTGTTTATCGTATGTGTCAATGT
>DBXQ01000133.1:15359-15667 GCA_002309955.1 Bacteroidales bacterium UBA1208 | reverse complement strand
TTCTCTTTTTAAGCAATTCACAACAGCTCGCCGAAGGCAACGAGATGACCTCAGGTTGTTTATCGTATGTGTCAATGTTCTCTTTTTAAGCAATTCACAACGACATTTCGGACGGTTCGCAGGATTGGCCTGTTGTTTATCGTATGTGTCAATGTTCTCTTTTTAAGCAATTCACAACCTGCCTTTCCTTGACTATAAAGTCAAACTAGTTGTTTATCGTATGTGTCAATGTTCTCTTTTTAAGCAATTCACAACTCTCCTTCTTTAATTTTGTATAAGATTCCGTTGTTTATCGTATGTGTCAATGT